>DATDDW010000091.1:0-5972 GCA_036523615.1 Sphingomicrobium sp. | reverse complement strand
GCTCGCTGCCGCCTCGCCGCCGGCTTCGTCGGCGAAGTAGAGCCGCCGCTGCCGATCGCGATCTTCGCCAAACTTCCCGAGGAACTTCGCCAGCGGTAGCGGCTGCGAAATTTCTGGCAGTCGCGTGCGCCCGCATTGCTCCGCCGCCTCGATCGCGATCGCCTGCAACCGCTCGAGCCTGACGCGCTCGGCCACCGTGCGCTGAGTCATCACCGGGATCAGCCGCGCGGCGCCGAGCTCGGTCGCTTTCTCGATCAGCCAATCGGTCTGCGCCCGCTTCACCGGCGCGAAGGCTAGCCAGACGTCGGGGATCGTCTCCGGCTCGCGCGTGCGCCCCTTGACGGCGAGGGTCATCCGCTTCTTCCCTGCCTCGGCGATCCGCGCCAGCCACTCGCCCGAGCTGCCGTCGAACAACAGCAGTTCGGCGTCTTGGCCCAGCCGCAGCACATTGCCGAGATAATTGGCTTGGCCCGCGTCGAGCTCAATGGACGCGCCTTCGCCGAGTGGCTCACGGACGAGCAGCCGCGGGAGCGACTTGGGCGGCCAGGCGGGCGTTGCGGGCATCTCTCGCGCTTTGCCTTATTCGTCACCCCCGCGGAAGCGGGGGTCCCGCTGCCTTAGGTAGAAGCGGGATTCCCGCTTGCGCGGGAATGACGATAGTGAACCTGTGTGACTGCGCAGAGCGACATCGTCCCCGATAGCGAGCGGCGCGGGTTTATCGGCGCGCTGCCGCGCCGGCTGAGGCCCTTCGCATCGCTGATGCGGCTCGACCGGCCGATCGGCACCTGGCTGCTCTACTGGCCGTGCGCGTGGAGCGTGGCGCTCGCCGGCGTGCACGGCCGCTGGGACCTGTTCCTGTGGCTCGGCCTCGGCGCGTTCGCCACGCGCAGCGCCGGCTGCGTCTACAACGACATCGTCGACCGCGAGCTCGACCGCAAAGTCGAGCGGACGCGGCTGCGGCCGCTGGCCAGCGGCCGCGTCTCGCTGACCGCCGCCTGGCTGCTCATCGGACTGCTGTGCCTGGTCGGCCTCGTTGTTCTCACCCAACTCAACCGCACGGCGGCTGTGGCCGCGCTGGTCAGCGTCGCGCCGGTCGCGGCCTACCCCTTCATGAAGCGGATCACCTGGTGGCCGCAGGCGTGGCTGGGGATCGTCTTCTCGTGGGGAGCTTTGGTCGGCTGGCCGGCGGTCACGGGAAGCCTCGGCTGGCCCGCGTTCCTGCTCTGGTTCGGAAGCATCGCCTGGGTGATCGGCTACGACACGCTCTACGCAATCCAGGACATCGAGGACGACGCGCTGGTTGGCGTCAAATCCTCGGCGCGGCGGCTCGGCGACAAGGCGCCCCTCGGCATTGCGCTCTTCTACCTTCTTGCGGTGCTGCTGTGGGCGGCGACGATCTGGTCGGTTCGCCCCGACTGGCTCGCGCTCGTCACGCTCGTTCCCGCTGCGCTCCATCTCGCGAGCCAGGCGGTGCGTGCGGATGTAAAGGACGGCGCGCTCGCGCTGCGCCTGTTCCGCTCCAACCGGAGCTGCGGCCTGTTCGTCTTCCTCGCCATGCTGGTCGTCGGCCTCACCGCGCGCTAGGCGCGGCGCTCATGCTTTCCCCCGAAGACGCCCAAAACATCGCCGAACGACTGGTTGAGCGCGGCATCGCCGCGGGTGCCACCGCGGCCGATGCGCTGTATGCCGGGAGCCGCTCGAGCGGCGTCGAGGTGCGGCTCGGCGAGCTCGAAGGCGTCGACCGCTCCGAAAGCGAGGAAATCGGCCTCAGGCTGTTCGTCGGCCAGCGCTCGGCCACCGTCGCCTCGTCCGACCTTTCCGACGAAGTTTTGAACGTCGTAGTCGAGCGCTGCCTGGCGATGGCCCAGCAGGCGCCCGAAGATCCCTATGCCGGCCTCGCGCCGTCCGACCTGCTGCAGCGCGGCGAGCTGCCCTTCCTCGATTCAGTCGACCCGGTCGAGCCCGGCCCGGCCGAGCTCAGGGCGCGCGCGCTGGAGGCGGAAAATGCCGTTCTCAACGTCGAAGGCGTGACCAATTCGAGCGGCTGCAGCGCGGGCGCCTCTGCCTCGACCATTGCGCTGGCGACGTCCGACGGCTTCGCCGGGGCGTACCGCAGCAGCGGGCACAGCTGCACCGCCGTCGCCGTCGCCGGCGAGGGCGCATCGATGCAGCGCGATTATGCCGGGCACAGCGTGCGGCACCTCGAAGACCTTGAAAGCGCCATCGAGATCGGCCGCAAGGCCGGCGAGCGCGCGGTTGCCCGCCTCAATCCCAGCCGTCCCAAGCCTGGCAAATATCCGGTGATCTTCGACGAGCGCGTCGCAGCGACACTGCTCGGCCATTTTGCCGGCGCGATCTCCGGCTCATCGATCGCCCGGCGCACGAGCTTCCTTCAGGACAAGCTTGGCGAGCCTGTCTTTGCCAGCGGCGTCACGATCGTCGACGACCCGCTTCGCCTGCGGGGCTTGAGGTCGCGGCCGTTCGATGGCGAGGGGCTGCGCGTCGCCCGGACCGAGCTCGTCTCGGCCGGAACCTTAAACCAGTGGATCGCCGAAAGCGCCTCGGCGCGGCAGCTGGGGATCCCACCAACCGGCCACGCGGCTCGCGGCGCCAGCGGCGCTCCCGGGGCAAGCCCGAGCAATCTCTACATGCAAGCGGGCCCACGCAGCCGCGAAGAGCTGCTCGCCGCTTTCCCCGAGGCGGTGCTGGTGGTCGAGCTGATCGGCCAGGGCGTGAACCCGGTGACCGGCGACTACAGCCGCGGCGCGGTCGGATTCATGGTCCGCGGCGGCGAGATCGCGGAGCCCGTGTCGGAGATCACGATCGCGGGCAACCTGATCGACATGTTCGCGACGCTCGAGCCCGCATCGGATCTCGAGTTTCGCCGCGGCGTCGACGCGCCGACCATCCTCCTTTCGGAAATGACGGTAGCCGCGGCCTAGGCGTCGGCGGCAATCTTCGGCAGGCCCAGCCGCGGGATCTCGATCTTCGGGCAGCGGTCCATCACCACCTTTAGCCCCGCCGCTTCGGCTTTGGCTGCGGCCTCTTCGTTGATCACGCCCAATTGCATCCACACCGCCTTGGCACCGACGAAGATCGCCTGCTCGACCGCTTCGCCAGCGGCCTCCGGGCGGCGGAAGATGTCGACGATGTCGATCGGAATGCCGATCTGCGCCAGCTCGCGCCAGACGAACTCGCCGTGCACATGCTCGCCGGTGATCTGCGGGTTCACCGGGAGCACGCGATAGCCCCAGTCCTGGAGGAACTTCATCACGCCGTAGGAGGCGCGATCCGGCCGGTCAGAAGCGCCAATCATGGCGATCGTCCGAGCACTCTTGAGCAGCTCGGCAATGTCCTCATCGCGGGTCAGCGGCATGGCACAATCACAACGGCTCTAATGAACCGGTGTTTCCAACGCGGCGAGCAACTCGCGTGCAATCGCGCCGAACTGCTCGGCGTCGGCCCCCTCCCCCGCCGCGGGCGGGGTGCCCGAATCGGAAGCTTCGCGGATCGCGGGGGACAGCGGCAGCCGGCCGAGGAAGGGCACGCCCATTTCGGCCGCCGCCGCTTCTGCGCCGCCGCTGCCGAACGGGTGCGACTGTGCCCCGCACTCGGGACAGCTGTAAGTCGCCATATTCTCGATGATCCCGAGCACGGGCACGCTCATCTTCTTGAACAGGTCGACCGCGCGCCGCGCGTCGATCAGCGATAGGTCCTGCGGCGTCGAGACGATGATCGCGCCGGCCGGGCGCGAGCGCTGGATCAGCGACAGCTGCACATCGCCGGTGCCCGGCGGCAGGTCGACGATCATCAGCTCGCAATCGCCCCAATCGCCCTCGATCAGCTTGGCCAGCGCGCCGGTCGCCATCGGCCCGCGCCAGGCCAGCGCGTGACCCGGCGAGACGAGCTGGCCCAATGACAAAAATTTAATCCCGTGCGCCGCGACCGGCACCAGCTGGTCGTTCTCGGCGGTCGGCTTGGCATCGCTGCCGAGAAGCGTCGGCTGCGATGGGCCGTACACGTCGGCGTCGACCAGCCCGACCTTTTTTCCCGCTCGCGCCAGCGCCACGGCGAGATTGGCGGCGACCGTCGATTTGCCGACGCCGCCCTTGCCGCTGCCGACGGCGATCAGAATGCGGTGCGGCTGCGTTGCGGTCAGCGCCACGCGCGCTTCGCTGACGCCCGGGATGGCCAGCGCAGCGCCCCGCACCTCCTGCTCGAGCGCCGCAGCCTCCTTTTCAGTCAAACCGCTGGCATCGACGATGATCGTCGCGACGCCGCGGGCCAGCTTGCGCGAGCGGATCCGCTCATCGTGCGGCAGGTCGGTCAGCGGGTCGACGGGATGCGCCATCCAACGCGCAGATAGGGCGCCACTCGCGGCTTGCCACTGTTTTTCATGGCCGCCGCTCCCTATAATCGGCGGCGATGCACGCGATTTCGGGGTGGGGCGGCCGCTTGCGCGGCCTCTTTGCCGACAACAAGGGCCCCTGGGGGCCGAACGACGAGGAGCACGGCGACCCCGCCGGAGAGCCGCCCTCCGGAGACGCCGGCGGTCCGTGGGGCGAACCGTCGGGGCGCCGGCGGCGGACGCTCGGCGGCGGATCCAACGTGTCGCCGCTCGACGAATTCCTGCGCCGCAGCCGCGCCCGCTTCGGCGGCGGGGGCGGACTGCCGGGTCGACCCAATGCTTCGCTGATCCTGTGGATCTTTATTGTGCTCGTCTGCTTGTACCTCGTCGGGACGAGCTTCCACGCCGTGTCGCCGAGCGAACGCGGCGTGGTCACCCGCTTCGGGCGCTATAGCTATACTTTGGGTCCCGGCGTCGGCATCACTTTGCCCTCGCCCGTCGACCGAGTGCAGAAGGTCGACGTCGAAAGCATCCGCACCACCGACCTCGGCTCGCAGAGCAGCGAGGATCTGATGCTCACCGGCGATCAGAACCTGCTCGACATCGCTTATTCGGTGCGCTGGAACATCCGCACGCCCGAGCTTTATCTGTTTCAGCTGTCGGAGCCGGACGAGACCATCCGCCAAGTCGCTGAAAGCGCGATGCGCGCGGTGATCAGCCAGGTCAGCTTGCAGGACGCGATGGGCGACAAGCGCAGCGAGATCGAAGCCAAGGTCGCCGAGGCGATGCAACGCGTCCTCGACGGCTATCATTCGGGCATCCAGGTGCAGGGCGTCGCCATCCAGCAGGCCGATCCTCCGGCCGAGGTCAACGAGGCGTTCAAGGAAGTCACCGCCGCGCAGCAGGACGCCAAGTCGTACATCAACCAGGCCAACGCTTATGCGCTCCAGCTCACTGCCAAGGCGCAGGGCGAAGCCGCCGCGTTCGACAAGGTTTATGAGCAGTACAAGCTCGCCCCCGAGGTTACTCGGCGGCGCATGTATTACGAGACGATGGAGCAGGTGCTCTCGAAGGTCGACAAGACGATCGTCGAAGCGCCGGGCGTCACTCCCTACCTGCCGCTGCCGCAAGTGAAGAAGGAACAGCAGCAGCAACAGCAGGAGGAGCGGCAGCAATGACCGACTTCATCCGCCAGCGGCCGCTCGTCTCGGCGATCGTCGGCTTCCTCCTCCTCGTCCTTCTGCTCGGCAGCTTCCCCATCGTCCCCGAGACCAAGCAGGCGGTGGTCGTCCGCTTCGGCAAGCCCGAGCGGATCCTCAACCGCTATCAGCCCGGAATCCCGATCGGCGCGGCCGGCGCGGGGCTCTCGTACCGCATCCCGTTCGTCGACCAGATCGTGTGGATCGACAAGCGCGTGCTCGCCGTCGACATGGAGTCGCAGCCGGTGCTCTCGACCGACCAGCGGCGGCTGATGGTCGACGCCTTCGCACGCTACCGCATCACCGATCCGCTGTTGATGTACATCCGCTCGACCAGCGAGGAGAATCTCAAGGGGCAGCTGCAGACGATTCTGCGGTCCGAGGTGCGCAACGAGCTCGCCAAACAGCCCTTCTCGGCGCTGCTC
>DATDDW010000090.1:0-10256 GCA_036523615.1 Sphingomicrobium sp. | reverse complement strand
ACGCCGCGGTTGATGTGCTCGTAATAGAGCGCGGTCGAGTTCCAGCTCGTGCCGCCGATGATGCCCAGCTTGCGCAATGCAACGCCCCCCGATTTGAAGGCTCCCGCCCCTGCGAACCGCTTTCCGCTAAGTGCGCAGGTGTCGCAAGCCGTAACGGTAGGGTTTAGCGGGAATTAAACCGCGTTTGCGGCAAGCCGATGCGGCGCTTGCCATGCCGGCCCTGAGCAGCCGAAAAGCAGCCTCGTGGAGCACGAGGCACAAACCAGCGGGACCGTGCTGATGGTTCGCCCCGCGGCGTTCGGCTTTCATGCTGAAGCGGCAGCCTCGAACGCCTTCGCCAGGTCTTCCGGCGGCCTTTCCACCGCAACCGCGGAGTTCGACCGCGTCGCCGAGCGCCTTACCAGCGCGGGGATTGAAGTGCTGCTTCTTCCCGACACGCCCGATCCGCCCAAGCCCGACGCGGTGTTCCCCAACAACTGGGTGTCGTTCCACGGCGATGGAACCATGGTGCTCTACCCGATGGCCACCGCGGCACGGCGGCTGGAGCGCAACGTCGATGGTTTGAAAGCAGTGTTGAGCGAGGCCGGTTTCGAAATCAGCCGCACGATCGACCTTTCGCCGCACGAGGCCGAAGGCCGCTTTCTCGAGGGCACCGGCAGCCTGGTCATGGACCGGCGGCGGCGAGTGAGCTTTGCCAGCCACAGCATCCGCACCGACGAATCCGTCGTCGCCGAATTCGACCAGGCACTCGGCTACGAGACGTTCGTGTTCGACGCGCACGACCGGCGCGGCCAGCCGATCTACCACACCAACGTGCTCCTAAGCTTCGGCAGCGGCTTTGCCGTGCTGTGTGACGACGTGGTGCCGCAAGAGCAGCGCCACGGACTGATCGAGCGCATCGAAGCGACCGGGCGGAGCATCATCCACGTCACTTACGAGCAGCTGCGCAGCTTCGCCTGCAACCTGATCGAGCTCAAAGGGCCGAGCGGACCGGTGATCGCGCTGTCCTCGACCGCGCTGCGCAGCTTCAGCCCGGCGCAGCGCCGCGCGCTCGAAAGCTTCGGCGACCTGCTGGATGCCGACATCCCGACGATCGAGCAGGTCGGCGGCGGCAGCGTCCGCTGCATGATCGGCGACGTGCACCTGCCGCGGCGCTAGAAGCTCAGCAGCGCTTCTCGGTTTCCTTCGTGCCGGACGAATGGGTGAGCTCGATCCGCGCCGGGCCGAGCACCTTAACGCTCGATACGGTGGGCTCGGAGCCGTCGTGATAATCGATCGACAGCTTGTCGCCGGTTACCGTCCACTTGGCCTCGCCGATCGGCGTCGTCACGCTGCCGTCCTTGCGGAAGTCGATCGTCCCGGCGCAATTCTCGGCTACTGCGCTCCATTTGCCGACCATGTAATCGGCGTTGAAGGCGCCGGCAGGGGCTGGTGCGGCAGCTGGAACTGCGGCAGGGGCGGACGCCGCAGCGGCCGTGTTCTCCGGCGGGTCCGCCGCGGCGTTGGCGCTGTTCCCGGCAGAATTGCTGCCGCACGCGCAAAGCGCGAGCACGCTCGCTGCAAGAAGTGGCTTGGCCATGGTCATTGGTCCCCCCTCTTGTGTTTGACGCACAGGCCTTGCGGCGGGACTTGGCGCCTGGGCTTCAGCCCAACGCTTTCACAATCTCCTCGGTCATCTTCTTGGCGTCGCCGAGGAGCATCATCGTGTTGTCGCGGTAGAAGAGCTCGTTGTCGATGCCGGCATAGCCGACGCCGCCCATCGAGCGCTTGACGAACAGGCAAGTGCGCGCCTTCTCCACGTCGAGCACGGGCATGCCGTAGATCGGCGAGCTCTTGTCGGTGCGCGCCGCGGGATTGGTCACGTCGTTGGCGCCGATCACATAAGCGACGTCCGTCTGGGCGAACTCGCTGTTGATGTCCTCGAGCTCGAACACCTCGTCATAAGGCACGTTAGCCTCGGCGAGCAGGACATTCATGTGACCCGGCATGCGGCCGGCGACCGGGTGGATCGCATATTTGACCCGAACGCCTTCCTTCTTGAGCAGGTCGGCCATCTCGCGCACCGCATGCTGCGCCTGGGCGACGGCCATGCCGTAGCCGGGGACGATGATCACCTGCTCGGCCTGCTTCATCAGGAAGGCCGCGTCCTCGGCCGACCCGCGCTTGTATGGCCGGTCGATCGCTGCTGCTCCGCCCGCCGCGACGGCGTCACCGCCGAAACCGCCGGCGATCACCGAGATGAAGCTGCGGTTCATCGCTCGGCACATGATGTAGGAGAGGATCGCGCCCGAGCTGCCAACCAACGCCCCGGTGATGATCATCGCGCTGTTGTGCAGCGTGAAGCCCATCGCTGCCGCGGCCCACCCCGAGTAGCTGTTGAGCATCGAGATCACGACGGGCATGTCGGCGCCGCCGATCGGGATGATCAGCAGGAAGCCGATGGCGAAGCTCAAGCCCGCGATGGTGAAAAAGACCCACGGCGCCTGGTCCTGCGTGAAGTAAGCGATGAGGCCGAGGATCGCGGCGAGCGTGCCGAGGTTGATCACGTGCCGCGCGGGCAGCAGGATCGGCTTGCCCGACATGTTGCCGTTGAGCTTCAGGAAGGCGATCACTGAGCCGGAGAAGGTGATCGCGCCGATGGCGACGCCCAGGCCCATTTCGACGCGGCTTTGCGGGTAGATGGTGACGAACGAGGGGCTGGCGATCGGCGTGATGCGGACGGCAATCCCGAAGGCTTCGGGATTGAGGTACGCCGCAGCACCGACGAGCACCGCCGCCATACCGACGAGGCTGTGGAAGGCGGCGACCAGCTGCGGCATGGCCGTCATCTGGATCTTGCGCGCGGTGACGAGGCCGACGCCGCCGCCGATGAGCATCGCGGTGAAGATCTCGAATAGCGAACTCCGAGGAAGATATCGGTCGACGATCAGTGAATAGCCGGGCGCCGCAGGCGGCAACTCGGGAGGAACGTAGAAGAAGCTCACATAGAGCGTCGTCAGCACGGCAATCGCCATGCCCACCATCCCCGTGATGTTGCCCCGTCGGCTACTCTCCGGATTCGACAGCCCCCTCAGCGCGAGGATGAAGCAAACCCCCGCGATCAGATAAGCGAGCAGCACCCAGGAGGGCTGTGCGTGCGCCGCGGCTTCACCCATCTTTCCGCTCCCGCTTTTTGTACATCGAGAGCATGCGCTGGGTGACGGCGAAGCCGCCGAAGATGTTTACGCTGGCAAGCGCGACGGCCGCCAAACCGAGCCACTTTGAACTGGGACTTCCGACGGCCGCCGCAGCGATCAGCGCGCCGACCACGATAACCGAGGAAATCGCGTTCGTGACGCTCATCAGCGGCGTGTGCAGCGCGGGGGTCACCGACCAGACGACATAATAGCCAACGAAGCAGGCGAGCACGAAAATCGACAGGACCGAGATGAAGTCCATCAGGGCTGCTCCGGTGAATGTTCGCGAATGTTCGCAGTGACACGCGCGTACGCGTCCTCCGCCCCGGGTGACGGTTCTGGCCAACTGCGAAAGGAATTGGTGCGCCGGCACTGGTGCATCAGCTGCGACATGGCACAAAGCGACGGCTGTAGGACAGAGGAATCTTGGCGGCCGCCACGCGACGGATCTGCCGTTAATGCTGCTGCGGTTAGCGATTTCCTAACCTTTCCGCCCGCATGCGTGGGCGACCATCGTGGAGGAATGTGCGCACGTGTCGAAGCGCGGCACAGCAAAGACTGAACGGCGCTCGTGGAAGCTGCTGGCCTGGGCCGGGGTGGCGGGCCTGCTGCTCGGGCTCATTTTCGGCGACGCCGAGTATCTTCTGCGCACCTGCCGCAACAGCCTTCACTGGCACAGGGCGAGCGGCGACATCGTGCTGGTCAAGATCGACGACCAGGCGCTGCGCCAGGCGGGCCGCTGGCCGTGGCCGAGGCGTTACCACGCCGACCTGACCGACCGTCTCACCGCCGCGGGCGCCAAGCGGATCTTCTTCGACATCACCTTCACCGGCGCGACGAACGCTGCCGACGATCACGCGTTTGCCCAGGCCATAAAGCGGTCGGGGCGGGTCGTGCTCGCCGTCCGCACGCGCTCCGGCCCCAGTGACGGCAAGGAGCAGGAAGGCAATCTGCTGCCCGAGCTGGCCAACGCCGCGCAGGGCTTCGGCACCATCAGCAACCACTACAATTTCCAGATGGTGATGGTGCGCATCGCCTACGCCGGGAAGCTGGGCAATCGCACCATCGACTCCTTCGCCTCGCTGCTGTCCGGACGCCGCGGAGCGCCCGATACGTCGTTCGCGCCCGATTATTCCATTGATCCCAAGTCGATCCCCGCGATTTCCGCCGCCGATGTGCTGACTGGCCTTTTCGACCGGCGTGCGATCGCCGGCAAGCAAGTGGTGGTCGGAACCTCTAGCGAGGATATCGGCGACCAGGTCTTCGTCCCCGGCACCGGTCGCATGGCCGGCGCCTACGTCCACATCATCGGCGCCGAAACGCTGAAGCACCGGCGGCCGATCGATCTCGGCGGGATCCCGCTCTTCCTCTTCGCTCTCGCCGCCGGCGCCTTCGCGCTGACCCGGCGCGATGGCCGAGTCCAGGGTTTGGTGCTTGGCGGCGCGGCGATTGCAGTGATGTTTGGACCGGCAATCCCCGAGGCCTATCACGTCTCGTTCGACGTCTTCCCCGGATTGTTCGTGATTGTGGTCCTTTCGGGCGCGCTCGGGTGGCGGGCGTACCGCACCCGCGGCCTGGTCAACCCGGTATCCCACCTGCCCAACCTCAACGCGCTGCGGGCCAACCGCGAGGGGAAGACCCAGGCGCTCATCGCCGCCCGCGTGCTCAACTACGAGGAAATCGTCTCGACGCTTCCGCCGAACAGCGAAATGCAGCTGATCGAGCAGATCGTCTCGCGCATGTCGGTCGGAGCGCCCAACCGTACGCTCTATCAGGGCGACGGCGGTATCTTCGCCTGGTTCGAGGAATCGCGCGCACCGTTCGGCAACCACCTGGACGCGCTCTATTCGCTGTTCCGCAACCCGGCGCGGGTCGGCGATCTGTCGCTCGACTTGGCAGTCGCCTTCGGAGTCGAGGTCGGCAGCGGCCGTTCGCTCGCCAGCCGGCTGGCCAGCGCGCTGGTCGCCGCCGAAGAAGCGGCGCACGACGGCCTCAAGTGGAAATATCACGACCCCGAAAGCCTCGAGGATGCGTCGTGGAAGCTGTCGATGCTCAGCCAGCTCGACGAGGCGATTGATCGCGGCGAAGTGTGGGTCGCCTATCAGCCCAAGCTCGAGATCGCTTCACGCCGGGTGATCGGCGCCGAAGCGCTGGCGCGCTGGACGCATCCCGAGAAGGGGCCGATCGCCGCGTCTGAGTTCGTCGCCGCCGCCGAACAGCATAACCGCATCGGCAAGCTCACCGATTTCGTGCTGGAGAAGGCCGTCGCCGCCGCGGCGCAGATCAACCGCCGCGGCCCGCAGTTCGACATCGCCGTCAACCTCTCAGCGCGGCTCTTGTCCGACAAAGGCTTCACGCTTCGCCTCTCGGCGCTGCTCGCGCGGCACAAGCTGCCTCCCGAGCGGCTAACGCTGGAGCTCACCGAGACGGCCGCGCTCGAGGGGAGCGGCGACGGGATCGAGATGATCAGCCGCCTGCGCGACCTCGGCGTGCAGATCTCGATCGACGATTACGGCACGGGCCTGTCGACCCTCGATTATCTCAAGAAGATCCCGGCGAACGAGATCAAGATCGACCAGAGCTTCGTCAAAGGCATGGTCGACAACCGCAGCGACCGCTTGATGGTCCAGTCGACCATCGGTCTTGCCCATTCGCTGGGACGCAAGGTCGTCGCCGAAGGCGTCGAGCACCGCGACATCCTCGACCTGTTGATCGAGATGGATTGCGACATCGCCCAAGGCTACGCAGTCGGCCGGCCGATGAGTCTCGAGAGCCTCGCCAAGCGCCTCGTCGCCGACCGCAAGCGCAACGTCGCTTAAGTCCAAAGCGCCGCTCCACTTGCGGCGCTAAGTTCCCGAAAGTCCTGACCTAATCTGATTAGTCCGGAGCGACTTGTCCGCGCCGGTAATAGTGAATCGTTTGCTAACCATATCGATTAAGGTTAATGTCCCCTGCATCTGCCGAATCAATTTTGAGTACAGGGGACAGAAAATGAAGAAGGTAAAACCCACCCGCGGGTTCCTTGAGTGGCTGCTTGGTGGCGGCTGGATGGGCAACGGAAGCCACGGCTAAGACCTAAGCTGCTCCGGAAGCTTCCGGAGCCAAAATCAAGGCGTTAGACAAGCGCTCGCCGCGAGGCGAGTGCTTTTCTTTTGCGTCTGGCCAAGGGCATCTCCGAACCTGCTGGCGGGCCTTGGACGGCTCGGCTAACCGGCCGCGATGATGCGCCAGGCAAGCTCCATCGTGCCGATTCGCGCGAGTCGGCCCGGCCTCACGGAATTCACGGATTCCGTCCGCGATTTTGTCGCCGAGAGCGGGATTGAAGACGGCCTGCTGACGATTTTCTGCCGTCACACCTCGGCCTCGCTGGTGATCCAGGAGAATGCTGCACCCGCGGCCAGCCGAGACCTCGAGCGCTACTTCGAGCGCATCGCGCCGGAGGGCGGCCCCTACGAGCATGACGACGAAGGCCCGGACGACATGCCCGCACATTTGCGCAGCGCCTTGACCCAGACCCAGCTGTCGATCCCCGTCCATGCCGGCAAGCCGGTGCTCGGCACCTGGCAGGGCATTTTCCTGTTCGAGCACCGCCGCAACACGCCCGAGCGCGAAATCGCGCTCCACCTGATCGGAGAATGAGCGCCGCGAGCGTCCGCGCGTGGATCGCAGCCAATGCGCCGGACCTGCCGATCATCGAGGTCGAGGCCAGCACAGCCACGGTCGAAACCGCGGCCATCGCGCTGAACGTCGAGCCGGGCCGCATCGCCAAGACGCTGGCGGTGCGTGCCGGCGACCATCTGTTCCTGCTCGTGGCACGCGGCGATGCCCGCCTCGACAACCGCAAGTGCAAGGACGAGTTCGGCGCACGCCCGCGGATGCTCGGGCCTGAGGAGACGCTCGAGGTCACCGGCCATCCGGTCGGCGGGGTCTGCCCGTTCGGGCTGAAATCGCCGCTGCCGGTCTATCTCGACGTGTCGTTGAAGGCGTTCGACGTGGTTTATCCCGCAGGCGGTTCGCTCAACACCTCGGTCGAAGTGCCGACCGAGCGGCTGTTCGAGCTCGTCGCCGAGCGCTGGGTCGACCTATGCCGTTTGCGGGAAGAAACGATCGGGGATTAGTTCCTCTGCAGGGACGTCGGCGACCGGCCACGGCCCGCCGGTAATCAGCGCGGTGGCGATCGCAGCCATGGCCGGCGAGGTCTGCAGCCCGAACCCGCCCTGGCCGGCAAGCCAGAAGAAGCCTGGCGCATCCGCGGCAAAGCCGACGGCCGGATGGCGGTCGCGGGTGAAGGTGCGCAGCCCTGCCCACTTGCTGTGCACCCGCTCGACCTTCACCACGGTCCGCTCTTCCATCCGATAGGCGGCGAGCGCGACCTCATATTCGTCGGGCTGGGCGTCGCACGGGTCGCTCGGCACCTCGTCCATTGGCGAGGCGAACAGCCGTCCGCTCTCGGGGGCGAAATAAAGCTCGTCGCCGATGGTCTTGGCGAAGGGCAGCGCATCGAGATCGGTCCCCGAGGGCGCGTCGAAGGTGATGATCGTGCGCCGCTTGGGCTCGAGCCCGACGGGCGCGACGCCGGCGAGCTCGGCAATGCGGTCGGCCCAGGAGCCTGCGGCGTTAACCAGGATGGGCGCGGAGTAAGTCTCGCCCTTCTCCGTCGTGACCTGCCAGCCGCGCTCGATCTTGGCGACACGGGCACCGGTCACCAGCTCGCCGCCGCGGCTCTTGAGCTGGCGCAAATTGCCCTGGAGCAGCGCGTGCGGATCGAGGCGGATGCCGTTGCGGTCGGCGATGCCGTGGACCGCGTCATCCCTGAGCAGCGGGCACAGCTCGTGGACGCCGCGCGCGTCGAGCCGCTCGAGCTCGGCGAAGGCCGACAGCTCCGTCTCGAGCGCGTCGAGCGCCTCCCGCTCGTCCTCGCGGGCGTGGACCAGCACCGGCATGCGGTGGCCGAGCGGCGTCTCGGTGAAATGCTCCGGCGGGTTCTCGAAGAAGCCGCGGCTGGCCAGAGTCAACGCCCGCACCAGCCGGTCGCCGAGCGCGTAATGGAGCATCGTCGCGCTTCGTCCGGACGAGTGGAAGCCGATCTGCTCCTCGGCTTCGAGCACGGTGACGCGGGCGCGCTCCGACAAGGCCGCGGCCGCCGACAGGCCGGCGATCCCGCCGCCGATGACCAAGATGTCCGAGGTTGCGGCCACCTCTCAGGCGGCCGTCAGCCGCTCGTTCACCACCTTCCCGCCTTGCGTCAGGCGGATGCCTTTGACGATCTCGTCGTCATCGGGGAGCACCGGCCGCGCCTGCTCCTTGTCCCAGAAGGCGCTGAGGAAATTGTACAAATTGCGCGCGAAGAGTGCCGAAGCGTCGGCGGCGAGGCTGCGCGCGAGGTTCGCCGCGCCGATGACCGTCACGCCATGCTTGACCACGGCTTCACCGCTGACCGTGCCCTCGACATTGCCGCCCGCTTCCGCCGCGAGGTCGACGATCACGCTGCCGGGCCGCATCGACGCCAGCTGCGCATCGCTGATCAGTCGCGGCGCAGGCCGCCCGGGGATCAGCGCCGTGGTGATGACGATGTCCTGCTTCGCGATGTGGCCTGAGACCAGCTCCGCCTGCGCCTTCTGGTACTCGGGCGACATCTCGGTCGCGTAGCCGCCCGCGCCCTCGCCTTCGATCCCGGCGACATTCTCGACGAAGATCGGCTTGGCGCCCAGCGACTGGATCTGCTCCTTGGTCGCCGAGCGTACGTCGGTGGCGCTGACCTGCGCGCCCAAGCGCCGGGCGGTCGCGATCGCCTGCAGGCCGGCGACGCCCACGCCCATCACGAACACCTTGGCCGGGCTGACCGTCCCGGCGGCGGTCATCATCATCGGGAAGGCGCGGCCATATGCCGCGGCCCCGTCGATCACCGCCTTGTAGCCGGCGAGGTTCGACTGCGAGGAGAGCACGTCCATCGACTGCGCGCGGGTGATGCGCGGCATCCATTCCATCGCCAGCGCGTCGAGGCCGGCTGCGGCATAAGCTTCGATTTCGGGGCGGCGGCGCGCCGGGTCCAGCGCTCCGACCAGCAGCGCCCCCTTCTCCGCACCTTTCAACGATTTCGGATCGGGCCCGCTGACACACAGGATGATCCCTGCGCCTTTGAGCACCTCGGCCCGGCTGCCGACCTTGGCCCCAGCGGCCTCGAAATCGGCATCGCTCACCGAAGCGCCCTCGCCCGCTCCGCTCTCGACCGCCACCTCGGCGCCGAGCGCGATGAACTTCTTCACGGTCTCCGGGATCGCCGCGCAGCGAGTCTCGCCGGCTGCCTCCTTCAGAACCGCAAGCTTCATCCCAAAAAGACTATTTGAGGATCAGAAGAACGATGAAGCCGATGATGAAGCACACCACCGCGCCCCATTTCATCAGCTTGGTGAAGCGCGTGTAGTCGTGGACGTGGACCGCCACATCCTGAGTCGGCGGACTGACCAGCAGCGGTTCTTCTTCGGCCATCGCATTTCCCTGCGTGATTTCGAGCGGATCGGCGGCGTCCATAACAAGCCGAGCGCCGCTTCCCAACCCCCGTAAAGCACGAGCTTAAGGCGGCCTTTACCGGTCTCTGCTTAGGGTCCGCCTTGAAAGGCAAGAAATGCGCGAAGAACCCACACGCTCGTTGTTGCTGCTCGACGCCAACCCCGACGAGCGCCGGCTCATCTCGGCGATCGCCGCGCGCGCCGGCTGGAGCGTCGTCGGCGCCGCCGACGAGGAAATGGCGGTCGCGCTTCTGCAAGGGCCACACGGCCGCGAAGTCCAGGCGTGCCTCCTCGGCAGCTGGGACGCGATGCACGGGCCGCAGCTGATCGCCACACTGCGCGAGCAGCACGCCAACCTTCCCGTGATCGTCCTGTCGCACGGCGACACCGTATCCATCGCCGTCGAGGCGATGCGCGCCGGCGCGTCGGACTTTCTCGTGCGCCCGCTGGTCGCCGAGCGGCTGCTCGAAGCGCTCGCCGCCAATGCCGATCGCCGCCGCGCCGCCGGCGAGCTCGCACCCGTCTCCGAAAAGCTCGCGCCGCCGCTTGCGCTCGAGCAGCTGATCGGCGC
>DATDDW010000089.1:0-1908 GCA_036523615.1 Sphingomicrobium sp. | reverse complement strand
TTTGGCAGGCGGCGGCGCTTAAGGGGGCTCCGCCCGCCTTGTCAATCTAGGAACTGGCGGGCTATCGCGCCAGCCGATGATCGAGCGGTTTGAAGAGCTTGTGACGGTGTTCGGCGGCGCCGGGTTCGTCGGCCGCTATGTCTGCGAACAGCTGTTCAGGAGCGGCGTCAGGGTGCGCATCGCCAGCCGCGATCCGCGCAACGATTATTTCCTCCAGCCGCTCGCCCAGGTCGGCCAGTTCGGCTTCGTCCAGGCCGACATCGCCGACCGCCGCAGCGTCGAACGGGCGCTCGACGGCGCCACCGCCGCGATGAACCTGGTCGGCGTGTTCGGCCGCAACATGCAGGCTGTGCACGTCGACGGCGCGCGCAACGTCGCCGAGGCGGCGCGCGACGCCGGAGCGGCCGCGCTGGTCCATGTATCCGCGATCGGCGCCGATGCCGATTCGCCGTCGAACTACGGCAGGACCAAGGGGGAAGGGGAGGCTGCGGTGCGCGAGGCGTTCCCGTCCGCGACGATCGTCCGGCCCTCGCTGGTGTTCGGGCCGGAGGACAATCTCACCAACCGCTTCGCCGCGATGGCGCGGCTGCCGTTCCTCCCGCTGATCGCGGCCAGGCGCTATTTCCAGCCGGTCTATGTGCGCGACCTGGGCCAGGCGATCGCCATGGCGGCGCTCGGCCCGGGCAAGCATGGCGGCAGGACCTACGAGATTGCCGGCCCCCAGGTGATGAGCATGACCGAGCTCCACCAGGCGATCCTCGAGATCACCGGCCAGAAGCCCGAGCTCGTCGCCATGCCCGACCTGTTCGGGACTGCGCTGTCCTACTTGGGCTGGCTGCCCGGCGCTCCGCTGACGCGCGACCAGTGGCTGATGCTCCAGCGCGACAATGTGGCGTCCGGCAAGCTGCCCGGTCTCGAGGCGTTCGGCATCACGCCGACTCCGCTCGCCGCCGTCGGCCACGAATGGCTCGGCCGCTTCCATCGCGGCGGCAAGTTCGCTGGCCGGCGAATTAATTTGACCGCCACCAACTGAACCGCGACCCCTAGCCGATGCCCATCCTGCTCATCGCGATCATCCTCGGCATCGTCGAGGGCGTCACCGAATTCCTGCCGGTGTCCTCGACCGGGCACCTGATCCTCGCCACCGAGCTCCTCGGCTTCGACGCCGAGAAATGGGCGGCGTTCAACGTGATCATCCAGCTCGGCGCGATCCTCGCGATCGTGGTGCTCTACTGGCGCACCTTCTGGGCGGTGATCGAGGGGCTGATCCACCGCAATGTGATGTCTTGGCTCTTCGTCCGCAACATCCTCATCGCCTTCCTGCCCTCGGCGGTGCTCGGCTTCATCCTCATCAAGCATATCGAGGCGCTGCTCGGCGATGCGAAAGTCGTCGCGGTGATGTTCATCCTCGGCGGCATCGCGATCCTGGTGATCGAACGGCTGGTGAAGAACACCACCGTCAAGGGTGTCGCTGAAATGCCGCTCAAGACCGCGGTCGGCGTCGGTATCGCCCAGTGCCTGGCGATGATCCCCGGCGTCAGCCGCTCGGGCGCGACGATCATGGGCGCCCTCAGTCTTGGCGTCGAACGGCGCACCGCCGCCGAGTTCAGCTTCTTCCTTGCCGTCCCGACGATGGTCGGCGCAACCACGCTCGAATTCCTGAAGCACCGCCACGACATCCTCGCCGGCGCTCACGGCGTGGGCTTCGGCACGGTCGCCGTCGGCTTCGTCGTCAGCTTCGTCGTTGCGCTCGTCGTGGTGCGGGCGTTCGTTCAATACATCTCGCGGCACGGCTTCGCCCCGTTCGCCTGGTACCGCATCGTCGCCGGCGCTGTGGCGCTGGTGTGGCTGTTTGTCCGCTGATTGACGCGTTCGCGCGCGGCTCTACCCTGAGCCGCTCTTCCGGGG
>DATDDW010000088.1:0-1708 GCA_036523615.1 Sphingomicrobium sp. | reverse complement strand
GAAAACGCGATCCGCTACGGCTCCGAGGGCGGCGAGATCCGCGTGGGGGTCGAGCCCGGCAGCAAGCAGATCCGCATCGAGGTCGCCGACCGCGGCCCCGGCATCCCGTCCGAGCGGCGGGACGAGGCGCTGCGGCGCTTCGGCCGGCTCGACTCGAGCCGCTCGGACGAGGGCGCCGGCCTCGGCCTCGCGCTGGCCGAAGCGATCGCCCACCTCCACGACGGCGCGCTCAAGCTGGAGGACAATGGGCCGGGGCTGCTGACCGCGATCGAGCTGCCGGTGCACCCTGCCGGCGAGGACGAGCGCCCGCGGGCGAACTGAGCCGGCCCATCGACCAAATCGCGCACCCGAAGGGCCCCGCTGTTCGTTTGTCGGCGCGAGGGCCGCTCCCACGCGGTCGTTCATCAGGAGAGGGAGAGTTCAGATGGCACATGGCTATCTTCGCGACGGTTATGGAACGCATGGCGAAAGCGATTCTGATCGCGACGACGACCGCGGCCGACGCGACCGCGATCGCGGCGCGATGTTCGGCCAGGGTGACGACCGCTGGAGCGACCGCGGGGACCGCCAGACGAGCGGCTTAGACCGAGAACACGGCTTCGGCGGCTTCCAGGGCGACCATAGCGGCACTCGCGAAGAGCGCCGCTCGTTCAGCGCGCATCCCGACGATCATTATCGCAGCTGGCGCGACCGCCACATGCAGGAGCTCGACCGCGACTATGAGGAATATTGCCGCGAGCGCGAGCAGCAATTCCATCAGGACTTCGATTCCTGGCGGCGCCAGCGGCAGGGCAATCCGCAGCCGCTGCAGCCCGGCATGACCCAGACCGGCATGTCCCACGACCCGTCGGGCGAGCTTCAGCTGAGCGAGGAGTCGATCGTCGACAACGGGTCCGACCCGATGGGCGAGGCGACGCTCGGCACCAACAGCTCCGACGATAATCGCAGCGGCCGCGGCCGGCGCTGACCGTCAGCCCTCGATGATCACCTTGGAGCCGACCTTGGTGACGCCGTAGAGCTTCTCGGCGAACTTCATCGGCATGCGGATGCAGCCGTGGCTCGCCGGATAGCCGGGGTTGAAGCCGCCGTGCATCGCGGTGCCATATTCGTCGAAGCGCTGCATCCACGGCATGGGCGCATTGTCGTATTTCTTCGAGCGGTAGAACGGCCGTTTCTCGAGGATCGTCCAGGTGCCCCACGGCGTGATGTGGCCCTGCTTGGCGCTTGAGATGGCGGCGGCGCCGACGAGCTTGTCACCGCGATAGGCGTAGGCAGTCTGGGTCAGTAGGTCGACAACCAGCCTCGCCTCGCCTTCAACCGGTACCGAAGAAGCCCAGACATATTGCCCCGGCTTGAGACCCGGTTTGCCGAATTGAGCGACGAAGTCGCGGTGGGCCTGCGGCGCGGCGCCTTGGGTCCAGTGGTAGGGGAGCCCGCCCGAGAGGTCGGCGGGTGCCGGCCTGCTTGCGGCAACCTTCACCTTAGGCCCGCCCGAGCAGCTGGCGACGAGCGCCGCCGCGAGCGCGGCGGCAATGAATCGGGTACTGAGCCTCATGCTTGCTGAACAGCGCAACCCCCGGCGAAGAGTCAATCCGCCGGTAAACGGGCGGTTAGCGGTTAACCGCTGTCACAGCACGAACGGGATCAGCATCTTGGTGCGCGCGCGGTACGCCGGATAGTCGTCGGGGAAGCGCTCGGCCATGTGCTT
>DATDDW010000087.1:0-5469 GCA_036523615.1 Sphingomicrobium sp. | reverse complement strand
TGGGACATCCCGGTGAGCCCGATTTCCATTTCTGCGGTGAGCCGGCCAATCCCGGCTTCCCTTATTGCGTCGCCCATTGCGGAGTCGCCTATCAGGCGCAGCTTCCACGCCGCGACCGCCGCCCGCCCCCGCCGCTGCCGTTCGGTGGGCCGAGGGTCAGGTAATCCTCAACCCGTCACCCCCGCGCAAGCGGGGGTCCCGCTGCGTTCAACAAGCGGGATTGGCTTGCGCCGAACTTCGGTTCCGGCCTGCGCGGGAATGACATAGAGGGTCTCATGCTGTCGGAGTCCGACATCGCCCGCATCTGGTTCGGCTGCGGCAATTTCGGCGGCATCGGCTCCTCGCCCCAGCTGCGGCACGCCGGCGACAGCGAAGAGGACGCGCTGCAGCTGCTCGACCACGCGCGGCGCGTCGGCCTCACCCGCTTCGACACCGCCAACACCTATGGCGGCGGAGCGAGCGAGATCATCCTCGGCAAATGGCTCCAGGCGCAGGACCGCGGCTTCGTCCAGCACGCCGAGATCGCGACCAAGGTCGGCAATCCCCACGGCTGCGCGCCCGGCGACACGCCGCTCAGCGCCAACCAGATCGCGCGCCACCTCGACCAATCGCTCCAGCGCCTCGGCATCGAGCGGATCGACCTCTACTACATCCACGAATTCGACCGCGTGACTCCGCTCGAGGAAACGCTCGGCGCGTTCGAGCGGGCGGCGGAAGCCGGCAAGATCGACCGCTTCGGCATTTCCAACGCGACGCTGGCCGACGCCAAAGCCGTCCGCGACCTCGCCGGGACCAAGCTCGCCGCGCGCTTCGACCATGTGCAGAACGAATATAATCTGCTCGCCACTGCGGACGCCCAAACGCTGATCCCGTGGTGCGCCGGCCAGGGCCTCAAATACACCGCCTTCAGCCCGCTCGCGGGCGGCTTGCTGACCGGCAAGTACCGGCTCGGCCAGGAGCCGCCGCCGGGCAGCCGCCTCGCCCATGCGGCGGAAATCTACGCCGGCTATTTGAACGACGAGAGCTTCAAGAAGATCGAGCAGCTGCGCCGCACCGCCGAGATGCGCCGGCAGAGCATGGCCGAGGCCGCGCTGCGCTTCGTGCTCGACACGCCGGGCGTCGACAGCCTGATCGTCGCCCCGCGCCGCATCGACCATTTCGCCGCCATGGGCCTCGCCCCGCCGCAATCATGACCTGAGCCGTGGCTCAGGCGGGCTCGCGCTCCATGGCCCTCGCCGCCGGGCTCGCTTCCGAGCCCACCGGCGACGCCTGCACGGCCGCGGGAGCTGCGCGATAGTCCGGCGGGACCTGCCCGGCCGCCTTGCCGCGCGAATACGCGATGCCCTTGGGGAAGCCGCTGCGGTCGCTGAAGTCGCGCGGCTCGCCCTTGCGCTTGTGCAGGCTGCGGATCGCCCATCCGGTCGCCGCGTCGATCACGCCGATCGCCGCCACGGCCGCAATCGCAAGCCCGACGTTGCGCTTCTTGGGGTTGTCATCCCTGTACGCGGTCGCGAGCGTCGCGAGGTCGAGCACGTCGCCAGCGGCGCGGTTGAAGGCGCCATAGTCGTTGTTGGTCGAGAGGCACATCACGCCCGCGCCGAACTCGCGCACGCCATAGGCGCGCACCAGCCCTTCCCTGCCCTCCATGCCGAGCCACTTGGTCACGGTCTTGGGCGCGAACAGCTCGAGCGCGCCGAGCCCGAAGCTGGCCCAGCCGAGCGCGCGCCCGACCTTGTCGATGCCTTTGAGTGAGCTTGGGCCGGTCTCGAGAACCTGGGGGTCGCCCGGCTCGCGGGCGATTTGCGATGCTTTGGAAAGTAGGAATGACATTTTGGGGAGACCTCTTCAGGCTGGCTCGAGCATGACTTTGATGCAGCTGTCCTGCTTGTCGCGGAACGTCCGGTACATCTCCGGCCCTTCCGATAGCGGCACCTTGTGGGTGATGACGAAGCTCGGATCGATCTGCCCGTCCTCGATCCGGTGGAGCAAATCGTCGGTCCAGCGGGGCACGTGGCACTGGCCCATGCGGAAGGTCAGGCCCTTGTTCATCGCCACGCCCCACGGGATCTTGTCGTCGAGCCCGCCATAGACGCCGATCACGCTGATCACGCCCGCCGGGCGGCAGACGTAGATCATCTCGCGCAGCACGTGCGGCCGGTCACTCTCGGCCATCATCATCTGCTTCGCGCGGTCCATGATCGTGTCGGGCTGCTTGAAGCTCACGTGGCATTCCATGCCGACCGCATCGATGCACTTGTGCGGCCCCTCGCCGTGGGTCAGCTCATTCAAGCGATCGACGACGCTTTCCTCGAGGAAGTTGATCGTCGTCGCGCCCGCCGCCTCGGCCATCGACAGCCGCTCGGGCAGGCAGTCGATCGCGATGATCTGCTCGGCGCCCAGGAGGACCGCGCACCGGATCGTCATCTGGCCGACCGGGCCGCAGCCCCAGATCGCAACCGTGTCGCCGGGCTGGATGTCGGCCTGGATCGCCGCCTGCCAGCCGGTCGGATAGATATCGCTGAGGAACAGCAGGCTCTCGTCGGGGATTCCTTCAGGCACCTTGATGTGCGTGGTCTCCGCGAAGGGCACTCGCAGAAACTCGGCCTGTCCACCGGCATAGCCGCCGGTCAAATGGCTGTAGCCGAAGATCCCGCACGTCTGGTGACCGAAGAACTTGGCCTGGAAGTCGGCCTTGCGGTTGGTCCGCTGGCAGACCGAGAAATTGCCGGCCTTGCACTGCTCGCATTCGCCGCAGACGATGGTGAAGGGGATGACGACGCGGTCACCCTTCTTCAGGTTCTTGACCCCCTTCCCGACCTCGACCACCTCGCCCATCGTTTCGTGGCCGAGCACGTCGCCGGGCAGCATCGCGGGGATGAAATTATGATAGAGGTGGAGGTCGGAGCCGCAGATCGCGCAGCTCGTCACCTTGATGATTGCGTCGCCCGCATCCTCGATCTCGGGATCCGTGACCGTATCGTAGCGGACGTCTTCCTTGCCGTGCCAAACCAGCGCTTTCATGCCTTACTCCTGACCATGGGTCGGAAGGTGAACGCGCTCGTCCTCGAAAAGGCCCTACGGCTGTCGGCGACCCGCGCGGCTGGCCGCGCCACATGAGAAAACCCCGGGAAGCTCATCGCTCCCCGGGGCTTCTGATCTACCTCAGCTGGAAAAGCTCAGGCGTGCTCGGCCTCGGCGTCGACCGTCTGCTTGGAGGCAGGCGTGTCGCTGCCGCCGATCTGGTCGCGCTTGGCAGCGCCGCTGCCGATGTTGATCTTCTTGGGCTTCATCGCCTCGGGGATCTCGCGCTTCAATTCGATCGACAGCAGGCCGTCCTTCAGGTCCGCGCCGCGCACCTGGATATGGTCGGCGAGCGCGAAGCGCCGCTCGAACGAGCGCGTCGCAATCCCGCGATAGACGTAGTTGGCGCCTTTCTCGTCCGACTCGTCCTTCTTGCGGCCGGAGACGATCAGCACGTTCTGCTGGGCGGTGATGTCGATCTCGTCGGGCTTGAACCCGGCGACCGCCAGCTCGATGCGATATTCGTTGTCGCCGTCCTTGATCAGGTCGAACGGCGGGTAATTCTCCTGGGCTTGGCCGACGGTCGAATTCTCGAGCATGTCGAACAGCCGGTCGAAGCCGACGGTGGAACGGCGGAACGGCGAAAAATCAAAAGCACTACGCATGTCTAAGCCTCCTCTAATTGAGCAAGGCGGAGCGGATCTCGTGGTGGAGCCTCGCACCCCGTCACCGGACCTCGATTGAGCGCCCGGCAAAGAAAAATTTTGGAACGGCCGTTGGGCTTTTCAAGACCCGTGCGCGGGCCGCAGCATCGAGGCGATGACTCGCCAGAACATCACGACGGATGAGCTCAGCAATCCCATCAGCCCGAGCAGGTAGAATCCGGCCGTCAGCTCGCTACGGATCGCGCCAGCGCAGCCGGCAAACCCGACGAACGCGACTGCCAGGCTGAGGCTGTTCGCCGCCCCGCCGAGCCGGCTATAACCGGTGACGCCGCGTATCTTGCGCACGCGGCCGAGCCCCATCGGCACATAGACCGCGATCGCCAAGGCTCCCGCGAGCGCCGCCAGCCGTTCGGCGGCGTTGGCGTCCACCCCAAGGCCCTCGATTGTCGCCGGAAGCAGTCCGAGCAAGGTCGCCGACAGGCTGGCAAACAGCATGGTCGACAGGCGAAAGGCGTCGAGCCGCGCATCGTCGCCGCCGCGGTCGGGACCGAGGCTGTTGGCGAGGCTCCCGAACCCGGCGAACGCCGCGGTGATCGGCGCAATGACGATGTACAGCGCGGCTGGATCGCTCGCCATTGCTCGCCCCCTTGCGTCCCCCTCGCCCGAGCCTAATCCGCCGCGCGGCGGATATCCACAGCTCCGTCGCTCGCCACCTTGTCGCCCGGACTCGGCGGCTCCTATAGTTTCATGTGCCAATGGCCGACCTCTTCTCCTCGTCCGCGCCCTCGTCGCCCGACAGCTACGATGCTAGCGCGATCGAAGTGCTGGAAGGCCTCGAGCCGGTCCGCCGCCGCCCCGGCATGTACATCGGAGGCACCGACGCCCGCGCCCTTCACCACCTCGCCGCCGAGGTCATCGACAATGCGATGGACGAAGCGGTCGCCGGCTTCGCCACCCGCATCGAGGTGACGCTCGAGCAAGGCAACCGGCTGACCGTCACCGACAACGGCCGCGGCATGCCGGTCGACGAGCACCCGAAGTACCCGGGCAAGAGCGCGCTCGAAGTCATCATGACCATGCTCCACTCGGGCGGGAAGTTCGAGGGCAAGGCCTATTCCACCTCCGGCGGCCTCCACGGCGTCGGCGTTTCCGTCGTCAACGCGCTCTCGACCGAGACCATCGTCGAGGTCGCGCGCGACAAGTCGCTCTACCGCCAGACCTTTTCCAGAGGCCTCGCCACCTCGAAGCTCGACACGGTCGGCGCCGCGCCCAATCGCCGCGGCACCACCGTCACCTTCACCCCCGATCCCGAAATTTTCGGGGCCGACGCGGCCTTCAGCCCCGAGCGCCTCTACAAGCTCGCGCGCTCCAAGGCCTATCTCTTCGCCGGGGTCGAGATCCGCTGGCGCTGCGACCCCGCGCTCGCTTCCCCGGAAGTCCCCGAAACCGCCGTCTTCCAGTTCGCCAACGGCCTTGCCGACCATCTCGCCGAGCAGATCGGCGATCGCCCCACCGTCACCAACCAGCCCTTCACCGGCCGCCAGGATTTCCCCAACGACCAGGGCAGCGCCGAATGGGCGGTCGCCTGGCCGCTCTATTCCGACGGTTCCGAGAGCTACTACTGCAACACCATCCCGACGCCCGACGGCGGCACCCACGAGGCGGGGCTTCGCGCCGCTTTGACCAAGGGCATCCGCGGCTTCGGCGAGCTCGTCGGCAACAAGCGCGCCAAGGACATCACCGCCGACGACGTGATGAACGGCGTCGAGCTGATGCTCAGCGT
>DATDDW010000086.1:0-1595 GCA_036523615.1 Sphingomicrobium sp. | reverse complement strand
GGCCGCCAAGGGCGAGGACTTCCGCGCCATCTATCAAATGGCCAAGCTTACGGGCGGCGGCTTCACCAACCTGCCGGCCGATCGAGCGACGCTGGTCGAGAAACTCGCGCGGTCGGACAAGAGCTTCGCCCGCAAGGAAGATCGCCAGGCCGCCGACCTTTACATGTTTGTGCTCGAGGACCCGAAGAGCGGCAAGATCCGCGGGACGTGCCAGGTGTTCGGGCAGGTCGGCGTCGTCCAGCCATTCTACTCGTATCATCTAAGCACGCTCACCCAATCGAGCCCCGAGCTGGGCAAGACCTTCCGCAACCAGATGCTGAGCCTGACCACCGACCTCGAAGGCTCGTCGGAAGTCGGCGGCCTGTTCCTCCATCCCGAAACGCGCGCCGGCGGCTGGGGCTCGCTGCTCGCCCGTAGCCGCTATCTGTTCATCAAGCAGCATCGCGAGCGCTTCGGCGACCGGACGCTGGCCGAGCTTCGCGGCGTGATGGACGACGCGGGCAACGCGCCCTTCTGGGACGCGCTCGCCGGGCGCTTCTTCGACATGGCCTTCCCCGAGGCCGACGAATTCAACGCGGTCCACGGCACCAAATTCATCGCCGATCTGATGCCGAAAACGCCGATCTACGTGGCGCTGCTCACCGAAGCGGCGAAGGCGGCGATGGGGCAGCCGCACCCGAGCGGGCGGGCGGCGCTGCGCATGCTCGAAGACGAAGGGTTCAGCTACGACCGCTATCTCGACGTGTTCGACGGCGGCCCAACGGTCACCGCGCGCACCGACCAGATCCGCACGGTGCGCGAGGCGCGCACGGCGAAGGTTTCCGAAATCGCCGACGGGGGCAGCTCCAAGATGCTGGTCGCGACCGGGCGCCTGAAAAAGTTCCGCGCTTGCTGCGCGTCGGCGAAACGCGTCGCGGGCGACGGGCTGTCGATCGACCGCGAGGCGGCAGAGCTGCTCGAGGTCGACGTCGGGGACGAGCTGCTCGTCGTCACCCGCTGATGGCGCTCACCGAAATCAATTTCGACGGGATCGTCGGGCCGAGCCACAATTACGGGGGGCTCAGCCTCGGCAATGTCGCCTCGATGAGCCACGGCGGCGACATCTCCGAGCCGCGCGGGGCAGCGCTGCAGGGCCTCGACAAGATGCGCGCGAACCTGGGGCTGGGCCTGGCCCAGGGGATCTTTCTCCCCCACCCGCGCCCCGACCGGCGCTGGCTCGCCGAACTGGGCACCGAGATCGAAGCGGCCGAGCCGGTGCTCGCCGCCAACGCCATGTCGGCGTCGGCGATGTGGGCGGCCAACGCGGCGACGGTCTCGCCCGGCCCCGATACCAGCGACGGCAAGTGCCACCTCACCGTCGCGAACCTGAGGACGATGCCGCATCGCAGCCACGAATGGCCGGCGACGCTCGCGCAGCTGAGGCTTGCTTTCGCCGGCGAGGCCTTCGCCGTGCATGACCCGGTGCCGCCCGCGTTCGGCGACGAGGGCGCGGCCAACCATATGCGGCTGGGCGAGGCGCACGACCGGCCCGGCGTCGAGATCTTCGTTTATGGGGTCTCCGGCGGCGCCTTCCCCGCGCGCCAGCACCTCGAGGC
>DATDDW010000085.1:0-2018 GCA_036523615.1 Sphingomicrobium sp. | reverse complement strand
ACATCTCCTCGCCCTCGGTGCCGTAGGTGTGGCCGACATAATCGGTCGCCGACAGACTGATCGACAGCACGTCCGGGCTCGCCCGCCGCCCGAGCTGCATCTCGTCAACGAGGCCGGCGGCGAGCGCCAGCGTATCGCCGTCGAGTTCGGGCGAAGCGCGAAGCGCAGTGGCGTCCCCCGCCGCCCGCGCGAAGCTGCCGGTGCCCACCGGCTTGCCGCCGCCTTCGACCGTAATCGGGCGGGCCTGCGCCTGGCAGAAGGCCGGCGCGTCGAGCGGCGGGCGTGGCTGGACGAGCGCAGCGGCGATCGCCGCGTTGACCTTGGCGACGACTTGAGGAGCGGGTGGGGCCGCAAGATCACTCTCGAATTTTTGGCCGGTCCAGTACCAGCGCTGGTCGGCGCGGTGGCCGCTCATCATCACCGCGGCGCGGTCCTTGCCCGAGACGGCGACGTTGCGACTAGCCGGCCAGCGAGCCTTCATCACGTCGCCAAGCGTCGGCACGAGCAAATGGCGGTCGGACACGCGGTAACGGACCGACGAGCTGCCCGGCGCGGTTTCATCCTCGGCGCAATAGATCGTCTTGTCGGGGCGAGGCGCCGACTGATCGATCCACAGATTGCCGATGATTCCGGTGCGCGCCGGGTGGTCGCCTGTAAGGATGGTCGAATGGCCCGGGCAGGTCTCGGTATTGGCGTGGGACTGATAGCCGTTGTGAAACACGGCGCCCTGAGCGAGCCGGGCGAAGCCGCCGCTGAACTGCGGCCGGTACTGGTCGAACAGGCCGGCCGAAAGCTGGTCGACCGAGATCACGACCAGCAGCCTGGGCGGCGGCGGTTCGAGCGAGGCCGGCTGGGCGGGAACCTGGGCGGAAAGAAGTGCCGCCGCCGCGGCGAGGATGAACTTGCGCATGGCCGGCTTGTACCCCGGCGAAGGCCGGGGTCCAGTCCAGAGAAAAAGAGTGGGCTCCTGCCTGCGCAGGAGCACAGGCTAGTCGAGCTTCGCCCGCAGGCGCTCGTTGACCAGCTTAGGGTTGGCCTTGCCGGCCATCGCCTTCATCACCTGGCCGACAAAGAAGCCGAACAGCTGCTGCTTGCCGGCCTTATACTCGACGACCTTGTCGGCGTTGGCGGCGAGGACCTTGTCGATCTCGGCGTCGATCGCGCCAGTGTCGCTGGTCTGCTTGAGGCCGCGCTCCTCGACGATCGCTCCCGCGCCCTGCCCCGTCTCGAGCATGATCTCGAACACCTGCTTGGCGATGGTGCCGCTGATCGTCCCGTCCGCGACAAGCTTGAGCAATTCGGCCGCGGCTGCGGGTGACACCGGACACTCGTCGATCCCTTTGCCGAGGCGATTGAGCGCGCCGAACAGCTCGGCGACGACCCAGTTCGCCGCCTGCTTGGGCTCGGCGCCCGCCTCGAGCAAAGCGTCGAACCAGCGTGCGGTCTCGACCTCGGCCGTCAAAACGCTGGCGTTGTAAGGGGTTATGCCGAGATTCTCATATCGCTGCCGCTTGGCGTCGGGCAGCTCGGGAAGCGAGCCTTTGCACTCCTGGAGGAACGCCTCATCGAGCTCGAGCGGAAGCAAATCCGGGTCGGGGAAATAGCGGTAATCGTGCGCGTCTTCCTTCGAGCGCAGCGCCCGCGTGACGCCCTTGTCCGGGTCGAACAGCCGCGTCTCCTGGTCGACCTTGCCGCCGCTTTCGAGCAGCTCGATCTGGCGCTTCGCCTCATGCTCGACCACCGCCATGACGAAGCGGACGCTGTTCACGTTCTTGGTCTCGGTCCGGGTGCCGAGCTCCCCGCCGGGCTTCCTCACGCTGACGTTGACGTCGGCGCGCATCGAGCCTTCTTCCATATTGCCGTCGCACGAGCCGACATAGCGCAGGATCGAGCGCAGCTTGCGCAGGTAAGCGCCAGCCTCGGCGGGCGAGCGCATGTCGGGCCGCGAGACGATCTCCATCAGCGCGACGCCGCAGCGATTGAGGTCGACGTAGCTCTTCGTCGGATGCTGGTCGTGC
>DATDDW010000084.1:0-3923 GCA_036523615.1 Sphingomicrobium sp. | reverse complement strand
TGATCGCTCCTCCCTGCCGCGCAGCGGTGGGGAGTGGGACCGCTCAGCCTGGCTGAGCGGTGGAGGGGCCCGGCCCCTCCGTCAGGCGCTTTGCGCTGCCACCTGCCCATTGCTACGCAACAGGGAGGAGGAAAAGGCATGCGGCATTTCGCGGTGGTCGGTTCGGGTCCAGCAGGCTTCTACACCGCCGAGGCGCTGGAGAAGGCCTACGGCAACAAGGCCCGCATCGACGTGCTCGACCGTTATCCCGTCCCCTACGGCCTGATCCGCTTCGGCGTCGCCCCCGACCACCAGTCGCTGAAGGCGGTCAGCAAGCGATACGATAAGGTAGCCGAGAGCGCGGGCGTCGACTTCATCGGCAATGTCTCCGTTGGCCGCGATGTCTCGGTCGCGGAACTTCTCAATCTTTACGACGCGGTGATCCTCGCGACCGGCGCGCCGCACGACCGCAAGCTCGGCATCCCCGGCGAGGACCTGCCTGGCGTCGTCGGCTCGGCCGAGTTCGTCGGCTGGTACAACGGCCATCCCGAGTTCACCGACCTCGATCCGCCGCTCGGCGGCACGCATGCGGCAGTCGTCGGCAACGGCAATGTCGCGCTCGACTGCGCGCGCATCCTGTCGAAGACGCG
Organism: Sphingomicrobium sp.; assembly: GCA_036523615.1. Taxonomy (GTDB): domain Bacteria; phylum Pseudomonadota; class Alphaproteobacteria; order Sphingomonadales; family Sphingomonadaceae; genus Sphingomicrobium. Next base: position 3,294 of record DATDDW010000084.1, on the reverse strand, counting down.
TCATGAGTTCGAAGGCTCGGACATCGTCGGCCACGCGCTCGACGCGCTCGACGGCTCGGCGATCCGCACCATCACCATCCTCGGCCGGCGTGGCCCGCACCAGATCGCCATGACCCCAAAGGAATTGGGCGAGCTCGGCCATTTGGAAGCCGCGTCTCCGGTGGTGGACGCGGCCGATTTCCCGCCGCTCGAAGCCGACGAGGCGCTGGAGCCGGGGCATCGCAAGTCGATCACCATCCTGCGCGGCTTTGCTGCGACGCCGCCCGATCCGGCCAAGCCCAAGCGCATGGTCTTCGACTTCTTCGCCAAGCCGCTGCGCATCGAAGGCGAGGGCAAAGCCGAGCGGCTCATCGTCGAACGTACCGAGCTTGACGAGAAGGGCGCCGCGCGCGGCACCGGTGAGACCTATGAGGTCCCGGCATCGCTGATCGTCACCTGCATCGGCTATTCGACGCCGCCGATCGAGGGCGTCGCCTACGATGAGCGGGGCGGCAAGTTCCTCAATGAACAGGGGCGCGTCGGCGACCGGCTTTATGCCGTCGGCTGGGCGCGCCGCGGGCCGACCGGCACCATCGGCACCAACCGGCCCGACGGCTACGAGGTCGCCGAACAGATCGCCGCGGCCATGCCTGCGGGGAGTTCTGGCGACCGCTCCGGAGCGGAGGGGTTGAAGCGCTTGCTCGAGAGCCGCGGGGTGATGGCCACCGACTATGACGACTGGCGCAAGATCGAGGAGACCGAGACCGCCCGCGCCCGTCCCGGATCGCCGCGCGAGAAATTCGTCCGCCGTGAGGAATGGCTATCCACGATCGGGCGCTAGTGAATGGTCGGGGAGAGAGGATTCGAACCTCCGGCCCCTGCCTCCCGAAGACAGTGCTCTACCAGGCTGAGCTACTCCCCGACCGGAACCCGTCGGCGAGGGAACTCGCGGGCGGGAGCCAAGGCCGCGGCTAGATAGAGGGGGGCGCGGGTGAGCGCAACCCGCTGCGGCTTGCTGAGCATTATCTTAACCGTGATCGCTTACGCCCGTGGGCATGGCTTGTGCCGCCACCCGCCTGCGTAACTGCAGCGCGGCCCTTGGGGCTTGCGCGTGGGCGGTGCTGTGCGCGTCGCCCGCGGCGGCTTCGGACCTCAGGCTTTTCACGCGCGACACGCTCGAGTTCAACGGCGACGTCCGCCTCGTCGCTGTTGACGGCGAAAAGAGCTGGCTCGACGGCGGCTACGGCAAGCTGCGCTCGGGCAGCCATGGCGAGCTTCGCGCCCAGCCGCAGCTCGGCAACGTCGATATCATCTGGCAGCCCCAATTCACCTGGTCGCTCGCCGCCGTGGTCGTCGGTTCGCTCCAGGGCGGCGAGCGCACCCAGGCGGGGCTCAGCCAGGCCTATCTCACCTTCCGCCCGATGCGCGGCAGCAAGACCGCATTTTCCGCGCGGGCCGGCCTCATGTGGCCGCCGGTCAGCCTCGAGCACGAAGGCGCCGACTGGCACGTCAAGGACACCATCACGCCGTCCGCCATCAACAGCTGGATCGGCGAGGAAGTGCGCCCCGTCGCGGCCGAAGCGACGCTCGCGTTCACCCTCGGCGACAACAAGCTGCGCGCAACCGCCGCGGCGATGGCTGCCAATGACACGTCGGGCACGCTGCTGACCTTCCGCGGCTGGGCGCTGCACGACACCACGACGCTCGCCTTCCACCGTCAGCCGCTGCCGCCGCTCGACGATGTGATCGCCAGGTATCAGGCGCCCTTCACCCATCCCTTGCTCGACATCCACCACGGCTTTGCCCACCGTCCGGGCTATTTTGCCAAGCTCAGCTGGCAGCCGCCCGTGCCCGTCCGCTTCGAGCTGTTCCGCTACGACAACCGCGCCAATCCGATGGACGTCAACGCTGACCTCGAATGGGGCTGGCGCACGCAGTTCTACGATCTCGGCATCGTCGCCGACCTCGGCTCGGGGGCTCAGCTCAAGGCGCAGGCGATGAGCGGGCGCACGCGCATGGGCTATGCCTTCGCCGGGCACCGCTGGATCGACAACCGCTTCCGCTCGGCCTTTGTGCTGCTTGGCGCTCCGCTCGGGCCGATCGGGCTGGCCGGGCGCGTTGAGGCCTTCGACACCCGCAACCACGGCAGCGATGTCGGCGCGGAATATGACGACACCGGCTGGGCGGCGACGCTCGCTGCGAAGCACGAATGGGGCCCTGTAACCGGCCTCGTCGAGCTGCTTCACGTCTCGAGCCGGCGCGAGAACCGCGAGGACTTGGGGCTACGCCCGCGGCAACGCCAGAGTCAGCTCCAGGCCGAAGTGCGAATGCACTGGTAACCATTCTAGCTGAGCGGGGCGTTTACTCTCGCTGGCTTAATCTTGTCCGATGGTGCGTGGACTCATGCTGTTCGCGGCAGGCATTGCCTTGCCCGCTTCTCTTGCTGCTGCCCCGTTGACGGTGCGCGTCGTCGATGCGTCGGGGCGGCCGGTCCAGGACGCGGTGGTGGCGCTCTATCCGGCGGGAAGCGCCGCGCGCGCGCCGCATGGCGGCGGACGCTTCGTCGTGTCGCAGCAGCATCTGCAGTTCCACCCGTTCCTCACCATCGTTCCGGTCGGCGCCGACGTTTCGTTTCCGAACCTCGACCCGACCAAGCACCACGTTTACTCTTTCTCCCCGGCAAAACGGTTCGAGCTGAAGCTGTTCGCCAAGGACCAGTCGCGCACCGTCCACTTCGACAAGGCCGGCGTGGTTGCTCTTGGCTGCAACATTCACGACCAGATGAGCGCCTTCATCGTTGTCACCGACAGCGCCTGGACGGCCCGCACCAACGGCCAGGGGCTGGTGACGTTCGGCGACGCGCCCAACGCGCCCGGCCGCGTCACCGTCTGGCACCCATATCTCCGCGCACCCGGAGCTTTGCAGCAATCAGTGGCTCCGGCGCAGCGCTCGGCGACATTCTCGGTGCGGCTCCGGCCGCCGCCGCCGCCGATGTCGATGGATTACTGATCCGTGCCGCCCTTCCGCTCGCTGAGCGCGCGGCTGACGGTGCAGTTCGCGCTGCTCTTTGCCGGCGCGATGCTGCTCGTCTCTGTAGCTTTGTCGACCTTCATCGCCGGCTCCGCCTCGCGCGTCGTCCAGGGCCAGTTGCAGTCGAGCGGCGCGGTTTATGACCGCCTGTGGCTGCAGCGCGCCCATGAGCTGCAGAATGCGGCGCAGCTTCTTGCTCGCGATTTCGGCTTCCGCGCCGCGGTCGCCACCGGCGACCAGGCGACGATGCAGTCGGCGCTCGGTAATGCCGCGGCACGATTGAAG
>DATDDW010000083.1:0-2082 GCA_036523615.1 Sphingomicrobium sp. | reverse complement strand
GCGTCGTCGAGACCGGATCGAGCCAGTAGATCTCGGCTGCCGAGTCACCGCGCCAGCCCTGGCTCAGGACGACCAGCCGTCCGGAGCTCGTCAGCGCCAGCTGCGCCGGCCTCGGGACGGCCGTCGCCACGACCTCGATCTGCGCGATGCGCGCCTGGGCCTCGGCCGGGTCCGCGTCCAGCGCGAAACACCACAGCATCGCAAGCGCGATGAGGCAACTGATCCTGTTGTTGATCCGTGATCTGACCGCAACTGTTTGACACCATGAGTTGGCCGCTCGGGTGAGAGGCATGGGCTCACGCGGCGCGCAGCGGCTGGCCGTGCGGCGTGAAGCGCCCCAGGCAGCGGGCGCCGTACCAGACCGAATGCTGACCATTGAGATGATGCCGGACGAGCACGTGAAGCCCCGCGCAGGTGCGGCGGCCGGGCTGCTTGGCCAGCTGCAAGGGCACGAGCCCGGCCGTGACCACATTGTCGCGCCCAACGACGCGCTGGTCTTCGACGCAGAGGATCTGATCGAGCTCAACGCGGCCGAGGGGGACGAAGGCCGCGGTGGGGTCGGCGGGGGGACGGCCGAACTCGGCGTTGAAGGCCGGCAGGAAGCGCGCGTGGAGATAGCGATTGGCGGCGGCGACGGTGCGGATGCCGGCGACGCGAAGCTCGTTGACCAGGCGGTCTTGCAAGGTGCGGTTGACGCGCTCACTGCGGCCGCGCGCTTGCGGCGAGTAACCCAGGATGTGCTCGATGCCGAGGCGCGCCAGTGCGCGCCCGACCTGGGTGGGCCGGCGGCGATCCGGCGCGCTGCCGGCCGTGGGCGTGTGCACGGCCCAGTGGGCGCGATCGGTATAGAGCGCCATGGGCAGGCCGTAGCGCTCGAGCACCGCGCGCAAGGCGGCCATAATCGCGGCCACGCTCTCGCCGCCTTCGCGCAGGTGGGCGTAGAGCAGCTGCTTCGTCGCATCGTCGACGACCGCAATCAGCGTGAGCCACTGCTCGGGCACGAGGGCGAGCCAGTGATGGCGACTGCCATCGAGGTGCAGCAGCTCGCCGAAGCAGGGCCGGGGCTCGCGGCGCCGCCGATGCCGGCCGCGCGGCCGATGCTTGGCCACTAGTCCGGCCGTCTGCAACGCCTTCTTCACGAAGGCATAGCAGAAGGACACGCCGTGCTCCCGGCGGGCGAGCTGATGGAAGTGCCGCACGTTGAAGCCCGGGTAGCGATCGCGATAGAGCGCGAGCACGCGCTGGACCTCGCCGACGGGGGCCCGTTTCGGCGACGGCGTCTGCCGCCGGCGATCGAAGAGCCCCTCATAGCCGAAGTGTTGCAGGCGCCACCGGAGGCGACGAATCGTGCGCGGGCTGTAGCCCAGGATGTCCGCCGCCTGCAGCCAGGTGAGCTTGCCGTCGATCGCCCGTAGGATCACTTCCTGCACCTTCATGGCGCGCTCCACCGCAGACTGCGGATAGGCCATGGACACCTCCTCGGTGCCCATTCCTTCCACGGACCGCAGCAAGAGCGGTCATTTCACGGTTCCCCCAACCGCGGTCATCTCACGTATCTCCAACAACCCCAATTTTCCGGAATTGACGGTTTGGCCAGTTCAGGATAGATTCCCGCGCGACGACCGGCGGCGAGCAGGGGGAGGCAATGGCAACAACACCGGTCCTGGTTCCGGTCGAATCGCGCTCCACAGGGCACGGCGCTGAAACTCTCCAGTTCCAACGGCTCGAACGCGTCAGAGCGCAACGGCGGGTTCACCGACGCCGCCGATTGTTCGTCGTCGCGCCGCTGGTGATCGCGCTGGCGGGCGTTTTGGGGTTCACTATCATCCGTCGCGCGTCGTTCGACCGTCTCCATTTCCCCAGTGCACCGGCGCCTAACCCAGCGGATGCGTTGCCGGCGGCCCCGAGCTCCGCGTTCGGGCTCCCGTCGGCGGTCGTGCCTGCACCCACTCGGCCCGACGCGGTGCAGCGGACCGCGACTGAACCAAGTCGTATCGAGCTCAAGGCCCACCGGCGGGCGCGCCCGCTGCCCGGCAGCCAGGATCGTGGCGCGGTCGCGCCCTCACGCGATGAAGCACAAGA
>DATDDW010000082.1:0-1942 GCA_036523615.1 Sphingomicrobium sp. | reverse complement strand
TGGATAACCGTCGTCGAGCTCCTTGCCCGAAGTCACGCGGACCTGCGCACCGCTGCCGTTCGCCGCCTCGCGCACGGCTGCCTCGAGCTCGGCCGGCCCCATGTCGGCGGCAGGCGTGTCCACGAGGTCGCGGACCAAAGCGGTCGCTTCGGCGAGGCGGACGATTTCATCGATGCGCGCCGGTTCGCCGCTGACGAGCACGCGCGGGCCGCGCTCCGGCTCGTCTTTCGAGCGGTAGCGGTCGAAGCGGTGCTGGGCGAGTAGCCACCCGAGGCCGGCAAGCCCCGGCTCTCCCTCGGTGAGCTTGTAAGTGCCCTCGGACAAGCTGCCCGCGAGCCTGGCGAGGCACCAGGGCGAAAGCTCGGCGGCATTCTTGACGCTGGCGACCACTTCGAAGTCGGACCCGCGCGGCAGGATCACGAACACGGATGGCTGCTTGGCATCGAAACGGTGCGCGGCGATGAGCGCGCGGTCCTCGGCAGGGCGCTTCTTGAGCCACGCCTCGAAGCCCGCTTTGTCGACGAGGTGGATGGGACGGGCCTTCTGGCCGCGGTCGGCCACCAGCAGCGAAGCGAAATCGGTCATTCGCGCGGCTCTAGCGGCGACTTTGCTTCAGGCGAAGGCCGCCGCTGGCGCGCTCCTAAGCGCTGCGTTTGGCGTGCGCTGAGCCCGGCGCGGGGACGAAGCTGATCCGACCCTTCGTCGCCTGCTCGATCATCCGTTCATATTCGTCTGCGAGCCGGTCGTGGATCTTGCGCGCGACGGGGGAGGTCGCGGTCTTGGCGCGGCTGCGTTCCATCTGCTGCCGCAGGAACAGGTAATTGATGTCCACGCCGACCTCATGGACTCTACGGGTGAACCGCAGATGACAAACAGAAGGGCCGGTCGACTAACGGGTGCTCGGCAGCGGCGAGGCGCTCATTCCGGCATGATCATATATTGCTCCCAGCGGCCGCTCGCGCCCGGCTCGGCGTAGGTGATCAGCGCCAGGTCGGGATGCCCGGCATAATGGATGAGGTAGTTGCGGTTGACGAAGCCACCGCGAAGCCGCGGTGCACGGACGATGGTGATCGAGGTCGGCGGTCCCAGCGGCGCCAGGCTCGAGCGGTAATCGCCGAGCGTGGTCGCATCAAAATAGTAGTTAAGGTTGTCGGTGAACCTGGCGCGGTCAATCGTCCCGCTGACCAAGGCGTCGTAGACCGCGCGGATCTCCGGCAGCCGATCGCTTTCGTTGGCCAGCGTGGCCTCGGGAGCGTCGAGCACGATCTTTTCGATTCCGCCCGTGAGCGTGTCGGTCGCGCCGGAGAAATCCGCGTTGGTGAAGACGATGATCGCATCCTTGGTGTCGGGATAGATCGTGTTCTGCGTAAGGAACCCGACCGCTTCGCCGCCGTGGTCGATCACGTGGCGCTCGCGTGCGTAGTGGTTCTGAATACCGAGCCCGTAGCCGTTGGTGCGCCCGTCGGCGCGGAGCACGGGCGTTTCCTGCTCGGCCCAGTCGCGCGCCGGGATCAGCGCGCGGTTCATTCGGGCGATGTCCCACCTCGCAAGATCGGCGGCGGTCATCGAGAGCTCGCCGGCGGCGTAGAGCCACCCGCGTCCAGGCTGCTGGGCGACGCGCACCGGGCCGAGCGCGTTGCGGTGATAGCCGGCCGGGAAGGCGGGCGTGTTGGTGTCGTCCTGGTCCTTGACGCTGGTCATGCCGAGCGGCGTGAAGACCTTGTTGTAGAGGTAGGTCATGAGCGGCATCCCGCTGACCTTCTCGGCGATCATGCCGGCAACGACATAGCCGGTGTTGCTGTATTGCCAGCGCGTGCCAGGCTCGAAGTCGAGCGGCTTCTTCGCCCATTTGTCGACGATGTGCTGCGGCGTGGTCGGCACCGCCATGTCGGAAAAGGAATAGTCCTGCGGCCAGAAGTCCTGCAGTCCGGAGGTGTGCGAT
>DATDDW010000081.1:0-5305 GCA_036523615.1 Sphingomicrobium sp. | reverse complement strand
ATCACCGGCGTCATCGCCATGATCGTCGTCGGCATTTTCCTCGCGTCGGAGCCCAAGCTCTACGACCGCGGCATCGCCTGGATGCTGCCCTTGCGCCACCGCGGAGGCTTCTACCGCATCGCCGAGCATCTCGGCTTCACGCTTCGCCGGCTGCTGTTCGGCCGCCTCGTCGGAATGATCTTCGAAGGCGTGCTCACCTGGTTCATGCTCTTGCTCGGCGATGTGCCGATGGCGGGGCTGCTCGGCCTCCTGACCGGAGTCCTCGCCTTCATCCCCAACATTGGGGCGATCGTCTCGGGCGTGATCATGGTCGCGGTCGGCTTCAGCGCCGGCGCCAACCAGGGCATCTGGGCGATCGTGGTCTATTTCGTCGTCCACAATGTCGATGCGTACCTGGTCGTGCCGTACATCGCCCGGCGCACGGTCGACCTCGCGCCGGCGGTGGTGCTGGCGATGCAGCTGTTGATGGGCGCGCTGTTCGGGATCCTTGGCGTTCTCTTCGCCGACCCGATCCTCGCCTCGCTGAAGGTGATCCTCGTCGACTTGAGCCGACAGCATGAAGCCGAGGAGGGCGAGCACCCTGAAGTCGCCTCGGGCTAGTTCCCCGGCGCGGGCCGGGATCCAGTCCTGTACAAAGAATCTGGGCTCCTGCTTTGGCGGAGCACATCCGATTTATTGCTGCTGTGGCTGCGCCTGTCCCTCGCCGCCTTGGGGCGAGCCCTGCATCAGCGCCGCGTTGGGCACCAGCTTCACGATCTTCACGTCATAGTCGAGGTCGGCGTTGGGCGGGATCGGTCCACCCGCCGGCGGGTGCGGGCCGTACGCCATTTTCGACGGGATATGGACCTTGTAGCGGCCGCCTTCCTGCATCCGCGACAGGGCTTCGGCAAAGCCCGGGATCACCTGGCTGGCGATTAGCGGCACCGGTCCCTTGCCGGCGCTCGAATCGAACACCTTGCCGTCGCTGAGGCGCCCCTCATAGTCGATCAGCACACCGTCCTGAGGCTGCACGGTGGGTCCAAAGCCGGCGTTCAGGGTCTCCACCTGCACCGTACGCTGGCGGACCGAATGGGCGCCAAGCCAGGCGAGGCCGACGCCGGCGGCAATGACGATGAGGAAGCCGAGCCACAGCGCAACGGCCCGGCCGCTGCGGTCGGGTCGGTGGGCGGCTTCGGCGACGGACACTTGGGTTCTTTGGGGCGCTAGCGCTTAGCGCGAGCCTTCGCGCTCGGCGCGCTTGCGCTCGAGCTTGCGGGCGCGGCGGATCGCGGCGGCGCGCTCGCGCGCACGCTTCTCCGACGGCTTCTCATAATGACGGCGCAGCTTCATCTCGCGGTAGACGCCCTCGCGCTGCAGCTTCTTCTTGAGCGCGCGCAGCGCCTGCTCGACGTTGTTGTCGCGGACGATGATCTGCATAAAGTTCCGTCAAACTCCTTTAAATTCAATGCCTTAATGCCCATATTCAAGCTTCGCCAGGGGCGGGCCGATTTCACGAGCAAAAGGCTAGCGGCCTCCGCGGGAGATGCCGCGACGGCGCCGGCCCTGTAGCAGCGGCGCTTTTGCGGTTCAACCCCGTGACAAAATCGTGAGTCGTGCGGTGAATCGTGACGGCGAAACGGTGAGCCGAGCAACCTGAACCAAATGGTTGTCGGCCATTAACCCATTGAATGTTAAATGACTGACTTGAGAGCGGGAGGGAAAAGAATGTCGTTGAACCGGAGGGAAATGTTGCGTCTCGGCGCGCTTGGTGCGGCCGGAGCAGTCATCTCCTCTGCGGCGAGTTCGCAGATGGTTCCGGGCCTGCTGGCGCCGCAGCAGAGCGGCACCGCCTATCGCCCGCTGGCGCCCACCGCGCCGCAGCAACCTGTCCTGCAGAGCGCTCCCGCCGGGATCGACGCGCAGCTGTTCGCCCGCGCCAAGGCCGCGCTCGACCAGCACCAGGTCTGGCCGCGCGACGTGATCGGCATTGCCGACTTCTCCAAGCCTTCGGCCGAGCGGCGATTCCATGTCGTCGACCTGCAGAACGGCACCGTCGAGAGCCACCTCGTGGCGCACGGCCGCGGCTCGGATCCCGATCATTCGGGTTTCCTCGAGCGTTTCAGCAACGATTTCGGCAGCTACGCGACGTCGAACGGCACCTATGTGACCGGCGACTATTACGAGGGCAAATACGGCCTGTCGCTGCGCGTTCGCGGCCTCGACTGGTCGAACAACAATGCCGAGGCGCGCGCGATCGTCATTCACAACGCCTGGTACGCCGAGCCCGGCATGGTCCAGGCGCACGGCATGCTCGGCCGCTCCGAGGGCTGCTTCGCGATGCCCAAGGCGAGCCAGTATGAAGTGATGCGGCGCCTTGCCGGCGGACGCATGATCTACGCCGACAAGCTGGCGTAACTTCGTCGAACATCATTCAATTAAGGGCCGCTTCGGCGGCCCTTTTCTTTTGCCCGGTCAGCCGACCCGGACGATGATCAGCGACACATTGTCCGGCGCGCCGCGCTCGAGCACCATCTCGAGCAGACGGTCGGCGACCTGCTCCGCGCTCCCGCGCTGCAGCTCGGCCGCGAGCTCGGCGTCGGGCACGACGCGGGTCAGCCCGTCGCTTGCCAGCACGAACTGATCGCCCGCGCGGACGTCGCCGCTGACCATGTCCGTCTCGAGGAGGTCCGCGACTCCAACCGCCCGCGTAATCAAATGGGCGCTTTCGTGAGCGTCCGCCTCCTCGGCCTTGAGCATCCCCGCATCGACCAAATTCTGGACCAGGCTGTGGTCGTGCGTCAGGCGCGCAATTGAGCCATCCCGCAGCAGATAGCCGCGGCTGTCCCCCGCCCAGAAACAGCGGAAGGCGTCGCCGGCAATCGCCAGCCCCACCACCGTCGTGCCGATCGTCTGCTGCCGCTCGCCGGCGCGGGCCAGCTCGATCAGCTGGCTGTTGACCTCCTTGAGCGTGCGCAGCGCATCGGCCGCCAGCGCGTCGATGTCGGCCGCGGCCGGCAGGCAGCGTAGCGCGTCGGCGACCATCGTGCTGGCGACCTCGCCCGCCTCGTGCCCGCCCATGCCGTCGGCGACGGCCCACAGGCCGCGCTCGGAATCGGCGAAGAGCGAGTCCTCGTTGATCTTGCGGCGCAGCCCGACATGGGTGCGGCTGGCGCATTCGAAGCGCATGTCCGGCTGTTCCTCCCCGCCCGCACTAGCAATCCATTAATGTTCGTGCGATTTCCATGTTTATAACATGGTCGTGGGGCGCGGCGATGAATAAAGCCTACAGCAATAAGGCACTGCCGATGGGCACGGTGCTGCGCGAATGGCGCATCGAGGAGATCCTCGGCGTCGGCGGCTTCGGCATCGTCTACAAAGCGCGCGGCATCTATTTCAACGAACTCGTCGCGATCAAAGAATATTTCCCGAGCTCGATCAGCGAGCGCGATTCCGAAGACACGGTCGTGCCAATCGATTCCGAAGCGGAAGAGGTGCACGCGCTCGGCCTCAAGAAGTTCGTCGAGGAAGCCAAGCTCCTGTGGAACCTCTCGACCCCAACCCGCCACCCGAACATCGTCAGCGTGCGCAGCCTCTTCGAGATTCACGGCACCGCCTACATGGTGATGGACTTCGAGGACGGGGTCTCGCTGTCGAAGATGCTCAAGCAAGGCCGCCGCTTCAACGAGCGCAGCCTGTGGAACATCCTCCACCCGATCGCCGAAGGGCTTGAGCGCGCGCACCGCGTCGGCGTGCTCCACCGCGACATCAAGCCGCCCAACATCCTCATCAACGAGGACAACCGCCCGGTGCTGATCGACTTCGGCTCGGCGCGGTTCGAGGCGGCGGAAGCGACGAGCACCAAGGTCACCTTCCACACCCCGCCCTACGCGGCGATCGAACAATATGTGAAAACCTATGCGCAGGGGCCGTGGACCGACATCTATGCGCTCGGCGTCGTCATGTACGAGTGCGTGACCGGGGAAAAGCCGCCCGAAGTGCTGGAACGGCTCCACGCCGGGTTGGGCAAGCCGCTGAGCGACGGCAAGTGGCCCGGCTACGGCAAGAAGTTCCTCGCCGCGATCGATGCGGCGATGGTGGTCAAGCCCGAAGAGCGGCCGCAGTCGATCGGCGACTGGCTGGCGATGTTCGGCAAGCCAGTGAGCGAGGGCGCGGACGACGACGAGGCAACGCAATTCTTCGCCGGCAAGATCGAGGCCGAGGACATCGTCCCGGTGGCGCCGACGCCAGACGCCACGCCCAAGACTCCGGTCAAGACCGACGTCCCCGACGATCCCAAGGCGGCGAAGTTCAAGCGCGCCGGCGAAGAGACCGGGGCGTCGAAGAAGGCCAAGTCCGAAGATGAGGCGGTCGCGGCCGCGGCGGCTGGGAAAGCCAAGGACGGCAAAGCCGGCTCCAAGGCAAGCGAAGCTCCGGCTGCCGAGAAAGCGCCCGCCAAGGGCGCCGCACCGGCTGCGAAGACCGACAAGACCCCCGCGAAGAAGCCGAGCCCGGTCGTTATCGCCGGTGCGGCGGCGGCGCTTCTGCTCGTCGTCGGGGGCGGCGCGCTGATGCTTCGCGGCGGCGCTTCCTCGAGCGACGCCAACTCCGGGGCATCGATCGGCACAGCGCCGGCCAACTCGCCGGCCGCGCAGGCCGCGCTCGGCTCGCCGGAAGCAGCTAACCAAACTGCCCCCACCGAGACCGCCAACACTGCCGCGCCTGCCGTCGCTCCAGCCGCCGCAGCACCCGACGCTGCCGCTCAGGCGCTGGCAGCGGAGAAGGCCAAGACCGCCGCTGCCGAAGCCGCGCTCGCAGCGGCGAAAAAAGCAGCGGCGAAGAAAGCCGCGGCTGAGGCCGGACCAGGATCTCCGGCAGCGCCTTCGCGCAGCGCGACTTCCGCGCCCGCGACGGCGGCGCCGGCAGCCGAGACGGGCAGCGTCTCGCCAGCCAAGTTGGCGCAGTTCAATGGGATCGTCGACGACGCGCGCTCAATGGCCAGGCAGGCGATGCGCGGCGGCGGCCAGAACGCCCAGCTGGCGAAGAACTACGACCAATATTTGAAGACGCTGAAGGACTCGATGCGCGGCATCCATTCCGACAAGGAAGCCGACAAGCTGATCAAGTCCGCGAACCAGACCCGCGCCTACATCCAGTACCTGCAGCGTCAGCCTTAAGTCAGGCGGTCGCCGCGTCGACCGGCCCCGCTTCGCCTGCGGCGCCGCTCAGCTTGAACGCCCCGCGCAGCACCTGGCTGTAGAGCTCCGGGTCGTGCAGCGACGCGCCGAACGGGGCCGCATTATCGCCGTCGAGCAGAGCGCGGACATGG
>DATDDW010000080.1:0-3509 GCA_036523615.1 Sphingomicrobium sp. | reverse complement strand
AGCGTGTAGTGCAGCCCCCGGCTCTCGTGCCTGGCCAGCGCGCTGCGAATGATGAGATCGGCGACTTCGAGGAGATTGCGGAGTTCGATGAGATCCGGCGTCACGCGGAAGTGCGCGTAATAATCCCTGACCTCCTGGCGGAGCATGTCGACGCGATGCTTGGCCCGCTCCAACCTCTTGGTTGTGCGAACAATTCCGACATAGTTCCACATGAAGCGGCGGATTTCGCCCCAGGTCTGGGCGATCACCACTTCTTCGTCGCTGTCGGTCACGCGCGATTCGTCCCAGGCGCGTATTTCGGGAACTTCGCCAAGATCGGCGAAGTTCGCCGCGATGTGCCTGGCCGCCGCCTCCCCGAACACCAGGCATTCCAAGAGGCTGTTCGAGGCGAGGCGGTTGGCACCGTGAAGCCCCGACTGGGTGACTTCGCCGGCGGCATAGAGGCCGGGCGCGTCCGTCCGCCCGTCGAGGTCCACGACCACGCCGCCGCAGGTATAGTGCTGCGCCGGGACAACGGGGATCGGCTCGCGCGTGATGTCGATGCCGAGCCCCAGGAGCTTGTCATAGATGTTGGGGAAGTGGGCGCGGACGAAGTCCTCGTCGCGGTGTGAAATGTCGAGGTGGACGTAATCGAGGCCGAGGCGCTTGATCTCATGGTCGATCGCCCGGGCGACGATGTCGCGCGGGGCTAGCTCGCCGCGCGGGTCGAAGCGCTCCATGAACCGCTCGCCGCCGCCCTTCACCCCGGGCGGGAGCTTGAGCTGGCCGCCCTCGCCGCGCACCGCTTCGGTGATGAGGAAGTTCTTGACCTGGAGGTTGTAGAGGCAGGTCGGGTGGAACTGCATCATCTCCATGTTGGAGACTCGGCAGCCCGCCCGCCACGCCATGGCGATGCCGTCTCCCGTCGCTCCGCGCGGCGCGGTCGAATAGAGGTAGGCGCGGCCGGCGCCGCCGGTGGCGAGGATCGTCGCCCGGCCGGTCAGGGTCTCCACGCGCTTCTTCTTGCGGTTGTAGGCATAGAGCCCGTGCACCGCCCCGCTGGTCGAGAAGTGTGTCGCGTTGCGCCCGGTGACGAGGTCGATGGCGACCATGTCGGGAATGAGTTTGATGTTCGGGTGCTTCGCGGCCGCGGTTTCGAGCGCCTGCTGGACCGCATAGCCGGTCGCGTCGGCGACATGGACGATGCGGCGGTGGCTGTGCCCGCCCTCGCGCGTCAGGTGCAGAGCGCCGTTCTCCGAGGCGAAGGGCACGCCGAGCTCGACCAAATGGCCGATCACCCGCGGCGCGGCTTCGACGACATGCTCGACGACCTTCAAATCGTTGAGCCCGGCGCCGGCGATCATCGTGTCGTTGACGTGGGCTTCGAAGCTGTCGCCTTCCTCGAGCACGGCGGCGATGCCGCCCTGCGCGCGGCCGGTCGCGCCTTCGCCGAGCGCGCCTTTGGCGATCACGGCGACCTTGTGCGTCTCGGCGAGGTTGAGCGCTGCCGTCAGTCCCGCCGCGCCGGAGCCGACGATCAGCACATCGGCCGTCGGCTTCACGCGGCTTGCTCTTCGGCCGAGACGAGGCTGAGGAACACGTCCTCGAGGTCCGGGTCGCGGGTCGACACGTCGACGATGCCGAGGCCGTCGGCGGTGAGCGCGGCAAGCACCTCGCCGGCGTTCACCCGGTCCTTGCGGAAGGTGATCTCAAGCGTCCGCTCGTCGATCAGCGCGATATTTTCAAAGCAGCTGTTGGCGGGCACCTCGGCGATGTCGCGGTCAAAGGTGACGACCACGGCTTTCTCCTGAGCGCGGGAGACAAGCTGGCGCGTCGGCTCGTTGGCGATCACCCGCCCGTGGTGGATGATGGCGATGCGGTCGCACAACTGCTCGGCTTCCTCGAGATAATGCGTCGTCAACACGATGGTCACGCCCTGCGCATGGAGCTCGCGGACGTAATCCCACAGCTGGCGGCGGAGCTCGACGTCGACGCCCGCGGTGGGCTCGTCGAGCACCAGGATCGGCGGCGAATGGACCATCGCCTTGGCGACGAGAAGCCGCCGCTTCATCCCGCCGGAGAGCGTGCGCGAATAAGCATGCGCCTTGTCGGTCAGGTGCATCGCGGCGAGCAGCTCGTCGCTCTTCCGATCCGCTGGGGGGACGCCGTAGAGCCCGGCCTGGATCTCAAGCGTCTCGCGCGGGGTGAAGAAGGGGTCGAAGATGATCTCCTGCGGGACGACGCCGATCGACCTTTTGGCGTTGCGCGGATGCTCGTCGATGTCGAAGCCCCAGATCGTTACCTTGCCGCTGCTCTTCACCACCAGCCCGGCAAGGATGTTGATCAAGGTCGACTTGCCCGCGCCGTTGGGCCCGAGCAGGCCGAAGATCTGCCCGCGCGGGACGTCGAAGCTCACCTCGTTGAGCGCGCGCTTGCCGCCAGCGTATGTCTTCGACAGCGATTCGATGCGGATTGCAGGCTCGGCCATCGGCTCCGGCGCATAAGAGCGGCCTCCCCGCGCAGCAAGGAGGCCGGGGTAAATCCACTTTTTACCTTAACCGGTAGAATGACCTTGATGTTAACCTCGTATCGCGGCGGGCAATGTCCCGCGTCTTCTCCCTTCGCTCCGCCGCGGCAGTGATGCCGGCGTTCTGCGCCGCCGCGCCGCCCTTGAGCCGAGCGAAAAGGTTACCGGAGCAGGGTAAATTCCTTTCAACCCTTTCCTTTGAATGGACAGTCATGCGTCGAAGGCAAACTGCTCGCCACGAACCAAGTGGGGAGCTTCACGTGCGGCATGCACACATCCTTGGCGCGGCGCTCGCTGCGCTGACGGCGGCGGCGCCCGCGAACGCGGCCACGCCGGCGCAGCAGTCGAACGGCAGGGCGCTGATCCTCGTCCCGCTGACGCTGACCAAGGTCAACGATTTGAGCTTCGGCTCGGTCGTTCCGTCGGCCATCTCGGGCGTGGTGACGATCAACGCCACGACCGGCGCGCGCACCTTCGCCGGCGGAGTGAGCGGCGTGCCGAGCGACGCCGGCAACCGCGCTTATTTCGCCGGCGCCGGATCGCCGAGCCAGGTGGTCATCGTGACGATCAACCCCCCGGCACAGTTGCTCAACGGCGCTGGCGATACGATCGTCGTTCTCGGGCTCACGCTGGATGGACCGCCGATCCGCACGATCGATCCGGTGGCGCCAACCTTCTATGTCGGCGTTGGCGGCAACATCCTGATCGCCGCCAACCAGGCCGAGGGCCTTTACACCAACACCTTCGACGTCACCGCCAACTACCAATAGCGGCTCGACATTGAACCTTGGCGGGGCGGTTGCTACCTCCTCAAGCATGCCGCCGCCCCCGCCGCCCGAAGTCATTCGAGTAAAGACCGTCGCCGTATTTTGCGACGGCTCGGGGGACATCGACCCAGCGCTCGGCCACCCGCGCGTCTTCCTGCGCATCGAGCCCGCCACCGGCTTCGTCGAGTGCGGCTATTGCGACCGCCGCTTCGTCCTTGAGGGGGGACCCGCGGACA
>DATDDW010000079.1:0-2704 GCA_036523615.1 Sphingomicrobium sp. | reverse complement strand
CGCGGACAGGAATGCCGCGCCGAAGTCGCTCTTGAGATGACCGCGCGCGAGATTGCCGAAGCGCAGCGTCAGGCCCGCGCCTGGCTCGCCAGCTGCAGCTTCAACCGCCGCGCCGCCTGAACTTCTAGCGTACCAACACCGTCACGGCGCTCGGCGGCGCCATGCGCTCCTTGCCCCAGGTCATGGCGCTGACCTGCGCCGACGGCACTCCCAGCAGCACCAGATAATCGCGCACCTGCGCTGCGCGCCGCGCGCCGACCGCAAGCGCATGGTCGCGCGTGTCCCCGCCGTCGCCATGCCCCTCGATTCTGACCACCACTTCCGGGTGGCGCCGAAGCCACGCCGCCTGCGCGGCGAGCTGGGTGATCGCTTGCGGCGTCAGCTGCGCGCTGCTGCCGACGAAATAGACGGTCGTGCCGCCCGACTGTGCGGCGAAATCGGCGCGGAGCAGGTCAATGCCCTGGAGCACCGGTGGCGGCGGTGGGCGCTGCGCCAGCGCGGGGCTGGCGAAGAGAACGGCAGCGGCGAGAAGAGCTTTGCGGATCATCCTAGTCCATCGCCCCCGACCAGTCGGGGTCGCTTCCATCCTGGGGAATGGTCATCTTGCGCGGCTCGCTGCCGTCGAGCGTCAGCCGGTAAAGCCCCGGCCGGCCCGCCGCGTCGCTCCGCTGGAACAGGATCTCGCGGCTGCTCGCGCCCCAGCTCGCCCCTTCGTCTGCGGGGCCGTTGGTGAGGATCTTCTCGTCGCTGCCGTCAGGCCTGACGATCCCGATACGCCGGCCGTCGGAGACGCGGCGCGTGAAGGCGATCCATTGCCCGTCGGGGCTCCAGTCGGGGCCAGCGTACCAGCCGCCGCCGAACGTGATCCGCCGCTGGCCCGATCCGTCGGCATTCATCACATAAAGCTGCTGGCTTCCCGAACGGTCGCTTTCGAACACGATCTTGCTCCCGTCGGGCGAGAAGCTCGGATCGGTGTCGACCGCCGGCGAGGTCGTGAGGCGCCGCGGAAAACCGCCATTGGCGTCGACGACGTAGATGTCGCTGTTGGGCCCAAGCATCATCGAGAACACGATCTTGCCGCCGTCGGGCGAATAGCGCGGGGCAAAGCTCATCGCCTCGCCCGGCACGAGCGGGCGCTGCTGGCCCGAATCGATGTCCACCACGCGTACCTGCGGCGTGCCGGCGACGAAGCTGACGTAGGCGACCCGGCGCGCCTTGGGCGACAGCCGCGGGGTCAGCACCGTCGTGTCCCCCGGCGTCAGGTAGCTGTGATTGTAGCCGTCGCTGTCCATCACCGCGATGCGCTTGACCGGCGCCGTGAGCGTCCCCGTCTGCGCTACATAGGCGATCCGCGTGTCGAACACGCCCGGCGCGCCGGTGATCGACTTGTAGGCGAGCCCCGAGCATTTGTGCGCCGCCCGTCGCCAATCGTTTGCGCCGACGACGAAGCCGGTGCGGCCAAGCTCCTGGCCCTTGCCGACATCGTAGATGTAGCAGCCGACGGTCAGCCGTCCGTCCGAGCGCGTCTGGACGAAACCGGTGATCAGCGCCTTGGCGCCCTTCGCCCGCCACTTGGAAAAGGTCGGAGCGGTGACCTCGGGGTAGGAATAATAATCGTCGCGGCTCGATGGCAGCGGCATCAGCTCGGAAGTTTGCCGCAGGTCGGTCGAAATCAGCTGCGTCGCCTGCCAGGCGAGCGCCAAAGTCTCGTTGCCCTTGGTGCCCGTGTCGGGCGTGGTCAGCGGCGGGAGCGCGATCACCGTCGCCGCGGGGGCCGGCTGCTGAGCGGCAGCGGAAGCGGCGACAAGAGTGAGTGCGAGAAGCCAGATTGCTCGAAGTGGATGTGCGGTCATTGCTGCGGTGCGACGATCTCTTTGAATTTTTCGACCCATGGCTTCGGCTGGCGGCGCGGCCGTCCGTCACGGTCGAGGAAAGCGGCCGTGACCCGCGCCTCGGTCAACAGTTCGGTCCCGCGCATGACTCGCTGCTGAATATGGACCGACGATGCGCGGACCTGATCGACCGTGCTGACGACTCGAAGGTCGTCGCCGAGCCGCGCCGGCCGGCGGTAGCGGATGTCGACCTCGACCACGGCATAAGCATCGCCGCTGCCGCTGAGTTCGGCCGCCTGGTCGACCCCGACAGCGCGGATCATGTCGGAACGCGCCCGCTCCATGAACTTGAGATAGTTCGCATAATAGACGATCCCGTAGGCGTCGGTGTCCTCGAAATAGACGGTAAGCGCGAAATGGTGCTCGTGCCCGACGAAGCCGCCGCGGTAGGGAGTGTCGAGATCGACCGTCATTTTCCAAGCCGCTCTAGCGACCGCCGACTCCACCCGTAAACCCCGCTTGACTCTTGTGTAACGCCAAGGTTACATGTAACCCACACGTTACACACGAGGAGCGGGGAATGAGTGCTTTCACTATAGGTTTATTGGCGGGGCTGGTGGCGGTTCTCGTCGTCGCGCTGGCCATCAAATGGCGCAGCCGGAACATGCCGATGAGCGTCGCCGAGAAGGCGGAATTTCTGACCAATCGAAGGGCGCGGATGCTCCCGGCGCTGGTGATCATCTTCCTCTCGCAACAGGTCACCTTCTTTTCCCAATTGTCAGGTGGGGGTCACGTCTCGGCCGAAAAGGCGAAGATCAGCGCCTGGCTGCTCCTGTCCGTGGTCCTGCTGCTCGGCCTGGCGACCAAGGGAT
>DATDDW010000078.1:0-3064 GCA_036523615.1 Sphingomicrobium sp. | reverse complement strand
CCGACCACGAGATCGGCCACGGTCTCCTTCTCGCTCGACGATCGCACCCTTACCGCCACAACCCACGGCAGGAACTCGTCGTAATGGGCGACGTCGGCGACGAGCTCGAACAGCTGCTCGGGCGTGTACGGAAGGTGCTTGCTCTCGCTGTGGCGCGGCATCAGCCGTTCAGGCGCTCCATCTCGGCGAGGCGGGTGGCCTGCATCTTCTTGAAGTCGTCGCCGGCATGATAGCTCGACCGAGTCAGCGGCGACGCTGCGACCAGCAGGAAGCCCTTGGCGCGGGCAATGGCCGCATAAGCGTCGAACGCCTTGGGCGTGACGAACTCTTCGACCTTCGCGTGGCGCGGCGTCGGCTGGAGGTACTGGCCCATGGTGAGAAAATCGACGCCGGCCGAGCGCATGTCGTCCATCACCTGATGGACCTCAAGGCGCTCTTCGCCGAGCCCGACCATCAGTCCGGACTTGGTGAACATGTGCGGCGCGCGGCGCTTGACGCTCTCGAGCAGGCGCAGGGACGCATAATAGCGCGCGCCCGGCCGGATCGTCGGATAGAGCCGCGGCACGGTCTCCAGATTGTGGTTGTAGACGTCGGGGCCGGCATCGACGATCGCCTCGACCGCGGCCTCGCTCTTGTTGCGGAAGTCGGGCGTGAGGATTTCGATCGTGGTCCTGGGCGTGTTGCGCCGCAGCGCCTCGATCACCTTGACGAATTGGCTCGCGCCGCCGTCGGGCAGGTCATCGCGATCGACGGAGGTGACGACGATATGCTCTAGCCCGAGCTCGGCCGCCGCGGTGGCGACATGTTCGGGCTCGAGCGGATCGACCGGCCGCGGCATGCCGGTCTTGACGTTGCAGAAGGCACAGGCCCGCGTGCAGGTGTCGCCGAGGATCATCACCGTCGCGTGCTTCTTCGTCCAGCACTCGCCGATGTTGGGGCACGCCGCTTCCTCGCACACCGTGGCGAGGTTGAGCTCGCGCATCAGCCGCCGCGTCGCGTGATAGCCCTCGCTGACCGGCGCCTTGACCCGGATCCAGTCGGGCTTGCGCGGCCTCGGGACAGCGGCGGGAGCGTTCATGGCGCGCGAGATAGCCATTGTGCGCGGCGCTTGCCACCCCTCCCCGCCTCCGGCTAGCCGCGCCTCATGCCCTATCTGTCACAGCTGATCGAAGGCTATCGCCGCTTCCGCGAGAAGGACTGGACGCGCGAGCGCGAGCGCTGGGCCGAGCTCGCCGAGGGGCAGAGTCCCAAAGTGATGATCCTCGCCTGCGCCGACAGCCGCAGCGATCCCGCGCAGATTTTCGATGCTAAGCCCGGCGAGATGTTCGTCGCCCGCAACATCGCCGCGCTCGCCCCGCCTTACGAGACGACCAGCGGCTTCCACGGCGTCTCGGCCGCGCTCGAGTTCGCCGTCACCCAGCTCGAAGTCGGCGAGATCCTGGTGATGGGGCACGGGCTGTGCGGGGGATGCGCGGCGGCACTGACCGGCCAGTTCGACGGCACGCCCCATGGCGAGGGACATTTCATCGCCGATTGGGTGGGAATGCTCGACGAAGCGCGCCAGGCGGTTCGCGCCCGACATTCCGAGCTCGACCGGGCGGCCTTTCTCGACATGGAGCAGGAGGCGGTGAAGGTCAGCCTCGCCAACCTGCGCACCTTCCCGTGGATCGCCGAGCGCGAGCGCGATGGACGCCTCAAGCTGCACGGCGCGCATTTCTCGATCGCGGAGGGCCTTTTGTACGTGCTCGACGAGGCGGAAGGAACCTTCCGCCCCGCCTAGCGGGCTAGCTCACAGAACGGGCGCGGCCGAAGCCGCGTTACGTCAGCAACGAATGTCGTAGCTGTAGTGCGGCTGGCCGTACTGGTCGACGTAATAGCAATAGCCGCGCGTATCGCGGTAATATTGATGGCCGTTGACCACCGCGCCGAGAACGCCGCCGAGCACTGCGCCGGCAATCGCGCCCTGCCCGACGCTCACGCCGGGAAGGACTGCGCCGGCGATCGCGCCGGTCGCTGCACCGACCGCTGCGCCGGTCGCGACGTTCCCGGCAGTGCTGTTCGGCGCCCCATAGGGGCTGTAATAGCCGTTGTTGTAGCCGTACGGGTCGTAGCCGTACTGGTTCGGATAGGTAGCGCAGCCGGCCACCGAAATGCTGGCGGCGGTCAAGGCTGCAGCAACAGCAAACTTCCTCATCGTCTCGTCCTTCCTCAAACTCGCCCCCTGTGCGGCATTAGTGCACCAAACGACATTTCGTTCCCGCATCGATCATCGGCCGTTCAGGTGGCCCGGCCAGCCAGCGCCAGCCTGTGGTCATTGCGCGACGCGGCGC
This sequence comes from Sphingomicrobium sp., assembly GCA_036523615.1. Lineage (GTDB taxonomy): Bacteria > Pseudomonadota > Alphaproteobacteria > Sphingomonadales > Sphingomonadaceae > Sphingomicrobium. The sequence goes on along the minus strand of DATDDW010000078.1, from coordinate 734 downwards.
TAGAGAGCCAGGAAAAGGACAAAGGATTCGGGCATGCGCGAGCGGACGCCGGAACAGGAAGCCAATATCGCTTTGCTGATCGATGCCGACAATGCGTCGCCCGAACATCTCGACGAGGTCCTCCTCGTCCTTGGTGAGCTTGGCACGATCAACATCCGCCGCGCCTACGGCAATTGGGCCAAGGCCAGCCTGAAGGGCTGGGGCAACCTCACCGGCCTCCACTCGATCATCCCGATGCAGCAGTTCGACGTGATCAAGGGCAAGAGCGCGACCGACATGCGCATGACCATCGATGCGATGGACCTGCTCTACCGCGGGAATGTCGACGGCTTCGGAATCATGTCGTCGGACAGCGACTTCCTCCCGCTCGCGCAGCGTATCCGCGAGGATGGCTTGCCAGTCTACGGCTTCGGCACGGCCAAGACGCCGCTCTCGTTCCAGCAGGCCTGCACCCGCTTCTTCGACGTCGGCGCGCTGGCGCTCGACGACGAAGAGCAGCTCGAACAGCCGGCGGCGGGCAAAGGCCAGCGGCCGGTCGATACCGAGCTGCTGCAGGTGCTCGGCTCGGCCTACAAGGCCTCAAAGCGCGACGAGGAAGGCTATACGCCGCTGTCCGAGCTCGGCCAGCGCGCCAAGGCGGTGTCGAGCTTCGCCGCGCGCAATTACGGCTTCACGCGCCTTTCCGACCTCATCAAGGCGGTGCCCAATTTCGAGGTGAAGACGGGCGACGACGG
>DATDDW010000077.1:0-10847 GCA_036523615.1 Sphingomicrobium sp. | reverse complement strand
GACTCACCCGCATACCTCGGCCGGGCGCATTCCGACCGAAAGCGGGCTGCGCCTGTTCGTCGACGGAATCATGCAGGCCGCTACGCCCGACCCGCGCGAGCGGCGCGAGATCGAACGGCAGATCGTCCGCGACCAACCGATCGAGGATGCCCTGGCGGCCGCCTCGGCGGCCTTGTCGGGCCTGTCGCACGCTGCCGGCGTGGTGCTCGCCCCGAAGCAGGAGCTGAAGCTCAAGCAACTGAGCTTCGTTCCGCTCAGCCCGACGCGGGCGCTGGCGGTGCTGGTCGGCGCCGACGGGAGCGTCGAGAACCGCATCGTTTCGGTGGACGCGCAAACGAGCGCCGCGGCGCTGAGTGAGGTGAGCAACTTCGTCAACGCGCGCCTTGCCGGCCTCACATTGCTTGAGGCCGAGGCGCGGCTGCGTTCCGACATCCGCGAGCGCAAGGCGCAGATCGACGCCGCAGCGGCCGAGCTGGTCGCCTCGGGGCTCGCCGCCTGGAGCCACGATCATGCGCGGCGGCCGGTGCTGATCGTTCGCGGCCAGGCCAACCTCATCGATGACTCTGCGGCGGAAGACCTCGACCGCGTACGCCGTCTCCTCGATGAGCTCGAGGAGGCGCAGGAGATCGCCCGCGTGCTCGAAGGCGCCCGCGACGCTCCGGGGTGCCGCATCTTCATCGGCTCGGAGAACCGGATGTTCGCGCTTTCGGGCTCGTCGGTGATCGCCGCGCCTTATCGCGGGAGCCAGGGGCAAGTAGTAGGAGTAGTAGGAGTTATCGGCCCCACGCGGTTGAACTATGCCCGCGTCGTCCCCATGGTGGATTTCACTGCGAAGGCGCTGACGAGACTCATGGCATGACCAAAGCAACCAAGGACGACGAGCAGTTGCACGACGAGGCCGAGGCGCTGCGCAAGGAGACCGCGCAGGGCTCGCCCGAAGTCGCCGAGCACGATCATGTCGCCGAGCTCGAAAAGCAGCTCGAAGAAGCCAATTCCAAAGCGCTTTACGCGGCCGCGGAGACGCAGAATGTGCGGCGGCGGCTCGAGCAGGAGCTCAAGCAGGCGACGAGCTACGCGGCTGCCGGCTTTGCGCGCGACATGCTGGCCATCAAGGACCATCTCGACCGGGCGCTCTCGGCGGTTGGCGACGAGCTGCGCGGGGACAAGACGGCCGCGCAATTCTTGGCCGGCATTGAATCGACGGCGCGCGAGCTGGAAACGGTCTTCTCGCGCAACGGCATTACCCGGATCAACTCGGTCGGCGAAACGCTCGACCCGCACCGTCACCAGGCGATGATCGAGATCCCGACAAACGATGCGGAGCCGGGGACCATCGTCGAGGAAATGCAGCCCGGCTACGTGATGAAGGACCGGCTCTTAAGGCCCGCGCTCGTCGGAGTGGCCAAGAAGTCAGACTAGCTAATGCACTTCGCGGTGGTGGACTTCGCTCTTGGTCGCGAGGCTGAAACGCGGCTCCGCCTTCACTGAGCCAGCCAGCAGCCGGGCAGCATAACGACCGACTTCGGGCCCGTGCTTGAAGCCGTGGCCTGAGCCGCCGCCGACCAGAAGCACATTCTTCAGCTGCGAGTGGAAGTCGATCAGGAAATCGCCGTTCGAGCTGTTCTCGTACTGGCACACGCGCGCCTCGGTGAGTTGGGCGCCCCGGAGCGCGGGGAAGCGGCGGTCGCGATAACCGACGATCTCGGCCAGCGCGGCCTCGGTCGGGCGTCGATCCTGGGTGTCGGGATCGACGGTGACGCCATGTTCGTCGTGGGCGAACTTCAGGCCGCGCGTCTCGAGGTCGGGGAAGCCGTAGAAGATGTCGCCGAAGTTGAAGTCGGCCCAGCCGGGCAGCGCGTCGGGCAGGAAGCGGCGGTCGCCCGCCGGCGGAGCGAAGAAGAAGACCTCCTGACGCGTCGGCAGGATCTTCGGGCCGACAACATCGGGGAAGACTTTGCCGAGCCAGGGCCCCAGCGCGAAGACGAAGCGGTCGGCGGCGATGCGCTCGCCCGAGGCGAGGTGCAGTTCTTTGAGCTCGTTGCCTGCAGCGGGCGGCAAGGCAGCGCCCCTCACGAAGGTGCCGCCATCCTTCACGAACCGCTCGACCAGAGTCAGCACCGAGCGGCGCGCCATCAAGGCGCCGAAGCCGGGTTCGTGCAGGCCCACGGTAATCCCGGCGAAGTCGATCATCGGGAACCGGCGCTGCATCTCGGCCTGGGTGAGCACGTCGGTCTTCATTCCCAGCTGCTTGTGCGCGGAGATGCTGTCGTGGACGTACGGTTCTTCGGTGGGGAAGAAGAACAAGATCCCGCAGGGTATGAAGATCGGCAGCCCCGAAACCGCGCTGAGCGCCTTCCATTGCGGCAGCGAGTCCCGCGCCATTCGGGTGTAGATTTCGTCCTTGCCGTAGGCGCCGCGCGTCAAGCGCGATTCGCCGCCAGACGAGGCGCGGCTGTGCGCCGGACCGAAAGCGTCGATCAGCGTCACCCGATGGCCCTGCTGCTGCAGATGATGTGCGGTCCAGGCCCCAAAGACACCTGCGCCGACGACTGCAACATGCTCTTTCATGCGGCGCTTGTAGGTCTTCGCGGCAGCTGGTGAAACGGCTGCGCCGCCCGCCCCGAGAAGGAGCGAGCGGCGCGACACGTCAAGGCTCATCGCGCCCCGGTCAGAAGCCGCGCTCACCCCGCTGCGTCGGTGCAGGCGGCGGAGGTGGCGGTGGAGGTGGAGGAGGCGGCGGCGGAGGCGCAGCTTCCGGTGGCGGTGGCGGCGGAGCGACCACCACGGGAGGGGGTAGCGCTACGGGGCCGCCGAAGCTGTAGCGCGCCGTCAGTCCGATCGTCCGCGGATTGCCGATCAGATAGCCGAACCGCGCGCGCAGCCCGCGCTCGCGGTCGATCGACAGCTTCGGGTTCACGTCGAAGAGGTTCTTGACGTAGAGCGTCAGATCGAGCCCGTTGGCCCAGTGCAAGTTCGCTGACAGGTTGGCGATGGTATAGGCGGGCAGCTTTAACGACCCGAAATCAACGGGGCCGCCGCCAGGAAGGCCGGTCACGAGGTCGTATGATAGAGCGTTCGGAACGAAAGCGGCTCCCGGCTCCTGGTCGCCCGGCTCGCTGAAGCGATCGCCGATGTGCTGGACGCTGCCGGTGATCGACCAGTCCATATTCGCGTTGAGCGGCTGCCCATAAGTTGCCTCTGCGGCCATCTGGAACTTCGGCACAGAGGGCAGGCGATTGCCCTTGCGGATCCCGCCGATGACGTCGCCAGCGCCGGTAACCACCGTCGAGTCAAACTTCGCGCTCTGGATGTTCCCCGACAACGCCAGTTCGAGTCCCTGGAGCGGATGCGCTTCCAGTTCCGCTTCGATGCCGGTCGAATGCGCCTTGGGTACGTTGAACACGATACGCGATGAGCAGCTGCCGGCGGTGGTCGTTACCTGAAGATTGCGGATCTCGTCGTGGAAGACGGCCGAATTGAAGGTGAAGCCGTACTTCGAATATTTGACTCCGCCTTCGTAGTTCCACAGCGTCTCGTCCTTGTAAGCGCCGTGCCCGCCGAAGATCGCGAGGTCAGCCGGTGAACAAAGCGGGACGTTCAGCGGATCGTTGATCCCGCCAAGGCGGAAGCCCTTCGCCGCCTGCAGGTTGACGCTGAAGTTGCGGTTAGGCTCGTAGCTCAGGATGACGCGCGGGCTGACGCCATGCGATTTGGTCTTGTCGCCGATGTTTGTGTTGACGTCGGAGAAGATGCCGCCGGAAACGAAATCGCGCTTCTCGCGGAAGTTGTAATATCGTGCACCGGCAGTCAGCTTGAACTGGTTCCACTTGTAGCTGCCTTCGCCGAACAGCGCCGCTTGCTTGATAATGTAGGGCAGGTCGGCGTTGTACGGGCTGTCGGCCGGGAAGCCGTTGCGCAGCGCGGAAATTGGCAGGCCCGGCGCGACGACATCAAGGAAGGCCTGCCCGAACACATCCGATCCCGGGGTCGGGAGGCGCTGCGAATATTTGCGGTTCACGTGGCTATAGAAACCACCGAATACCCACTGGAACGGGCCTGAACCGGTGGAGGAGAGGCGGAGCTCCTGAGTGAATTGCTTGAGCTTGGTGCGATCGACCAGGTTCGAATTGAGCGCGGCGCCGCCAAGGGCTGCCGCCGTGGCTCCCGAAAAGGAAACATATACCGACCCCGTCAGCGCTGAAGCGTCGCGGCTGACAAGGAGGTTGCGATGAACGTAGCTGGTCGCGGAAGTGAGCTCGGCCGGGCCGAAGTCGTAACTCGCGACGAGATCGGACAGGAACGTCTTGTCCTCGAACTTCTCGCGGAACTTCAGGAACTGCTTTCGTTCGCCGAGGTCGGTTCCGGCGGCGCCTGACGTAAACTGGTTATCGAACAGGATGTAATGGTCTTCGCGGTTGAAGCCGCCCGCCTCGACGTCCTGATAGACGACGCGCGGGGTGATCTTGAGCTCCGGCGTCGGCTGAATCAGAACGGAGGCTCGACCGCCGATGCGGCGGCCGTCGTTGACGTTCTTCTTCTTGTACGGGCCGATCGAGTCGATGAAGCCGCCGAAGTGGGTCCCGTAACCAACGACCCGAAGCGCCGCGATCGGTGCGAGCGGTACGTTGATCGCGCCCTTCAATCCATAGCCGATGTCGCCGCCCTTGAGGACGTTGACGTCACCCTCGACCGATCCTTCCGTGCGGTCCATTCGGGGCTGGTTGGTGATGTAGCGGATGGTGCCGCCGATCGATCCGGCGCCGAACAGCGTGCCCTGCGGGCCGCGGAGCGTCTCAACGCGGTTGAGATCGAACAGGTCGAAATCCGGCGTGAACAGCGACAGCGATGTGATCGTCTCGTCGAGATAGACCCCGACCTGCTCCTTCACGCCCGGTTGGTCGCGAGCGATGTGGCCGGCGGAGACGCCGCGCACGGCGACCTGGCTTTGGCCGGGCCCCAGGTTCTGCACGGTGAGGCCGGCGACCCGCCGGCTAATGTCCTCGAGTGTTTCAGCGTGCGACCGCTGAATGTCTTTTTCGGTCTGGGCGTTGATCGAGAACGGGACTTCCTGGACGCGGCTTGCGCGCTTCGTTGCCGTCACGATGATCTCGCCGCCCTCCGGGTTGGGGGCTGCCGGCGAAGCGTTCGACGGCGGATTGGCCGCCTGTGCGGCACTCTCCTGTTGCGTTTGGGCGGCTGCCGGCGCCGCGACGGCGAGGAAGGAGGTGCCGAGCAGCAAGGTGGATGTGAAGCGCATGGATAACCCCCGGTTGCGTTTGTTGCCTTGGCGACTTTATGCCCGAAACGGCTGTAGCCACGGAAGGCGTGGCGCGGCTCTGGAGAACTTTCCCGCCGCACCTGTTGCAGGATTGTTACAGGCCCGGTCCGTCAGTTGAAGGGCAATAACGAACGCGGAGGAACGCTCGGCAGGCTAACACCTTTGTCCGCAAGGAAAATGTGGCGGACGATCTCGGCCTGTTGCTCGATGCCGTAGCGGCCGAACGGCTTACCTGGCTCAACAACATAGTCGTAGCGGCAGAAGGGGTGGCGCATCAGCATCAGGTAGAAGCGGCCTTTGGCCTGCGTCTGCCAGACATGGGTGAGCTCGTGGATGAAGAAGGCCTGGCGGCCGAGCGGCTCTTTAGAAAAATCGTCGGACCAGCCGCCGGCGATCGGATGGAAATAGATCCAGCCCATCGGCGCCATGGCCGCGTTGGCCGGCTGGAACGGCCACCATTTGCCCTTGACCAGCCGCACCTTCGAATAGTCGATGCTTTCGCCGAAGATCGGCCGTGCTAACGCGATCTCTCCGGTTGTCAGGGCCCGTCCTTGCGACATTGCTTGCTGGCAATGACGGGCTACTTGCCGCCCGCCAAGTGCCCCGCTACGGCAGCGCAAAAGCTAAACGGAGGAAGCTTCACATGAGCGAGACTGCCGATCGGGTGAAGAAGATTGTCGTCGAGCATCTCGGAGTCGAGCCCGACAAGGTGACGGAGGACGCGAGCTTCATCGATGATCTGGGCGCCGACAGCCTCGACATCGTCGAGCTGGTGATGGCTTTCGAGGAGGAGTTCGGGGTCGAGATTCCCGACGATGCCGCGGAGAAGATCACCACCGTGCGCGACGCGATCGACTATATCGACCAGAACAAGGGCTGATCGGGACACCGATTCTGCCGCTGAGCTGCGCCTCAAGTGCGGCACGAACGGCTTCCCGAACTTAACGGGAGGCCGTTTGTTTTGGTGGCAATGACGGAGTTGGGATGATGCGCCGTGTCGTCGTGACAGGTTTGGGTCTGGTGACGCCGCTTGGCGGCGACGTCGAGACGACGTGGCAGAACCTCATCGCCGGCAAGAGCGGCATCGGCCCGATCACCCGCTTCGACACCAGCGATCAGAAGGCCAAGATCGCTGGTGAAGTGAAGCCCAAGGACCATCCCTACGGCTTCGACCCCGACAAGCGCGTCGACCACAAGATCCAGCGGCAGGTCGACCCGTTCATCGTCTATGCGATCGACGCGGCGGGCCAGGCATTGGAAGATGCGGGGCTTGCCGAGATGGACGACGAATTGAAGGAGCGGACCGGTGTCTCGATCGGCTCGGGCATCGGCGGCTTGCCCGGCATCGAAAGCGAGACCTTGGTGCTGGCGGAGAAAGGCCCCGGGCGGGTCAGCCCGCACTTCGTCCACGGCCGATTGATCAACCTCACGTCGGGCCAGGTGTCGATCAAATACGGGCTGATGGGCCCCAACCATTCCGTCGTCACCGCCTGCTCGACCGGCGCTCACTCGATTGGCGACGCAGCGCGGATGATCAAGGACGGCGATGCCGACATCATGCTTGCCGGCGGCGCCGAGAGCACGATCAATCCGCTTGGGGTAGCGGGCTTCGCCCAGGCGCGCGCGCTCAACACGATGTTCAACGACCGGCCGGAGCAGGCGAGCCGCCCTTACGACAAGGGCCGCGAGGGCTTCGTCATGGGGGAGGGCGCCGGCGTCGTGGTGCTCGAGGAATATGAGCACGCCAAGCAGCGCGGCGCGAAAATCTACGCCGAGATCGTCGGCTACGGCCTCTCCGGCGACGCTTATCACGTCACCGCGCCGCATCCAGAAGGCAAGGGCGCCGAGCTGGCGATGCGGATGGCGCTCAAGAAAGCGGGGCTGAAGCCCGAGGACATCGACTACGTCAACGCCCACGGCACTTCGACCATGGCCGACACGATCGAGCTCGCGGCGGTCAAACGCGTGCTCGGCGATGACTTGAACGGTGCGTCGATGAGCAGCACCAAGTCGGCGATCGGCCATTTGCTCGGCGGCGCCGGCGCGGTCGAGGCGATCTTCTGCATCCTCGCCATCCGCGACCAGATCGTGCCGCCGACGCTCAACCTCGACGATCCCGACGAGGGCACCGAAGGCGTCGACCTGGTGCCGCACAAGGCGAAGAAGCGGCGCGTGCGCGCTGCGCTCAACAACAGCTTCGGCTTCGGCGGGACTAACGCTTCGCTGATCATGAAGGCGGTGTGAAGCGGCTCCTGATCGGCGGCGGCGCGCTCCTGCTCGCCGCGCTTGCCGGCATCTATTTGCTGTGGTGGGGTCCGGGTCCGAAGCCGGGGCCGCACACCGTCGTGATCAAGGAAGGCTCGACCATCGGCTCGGTCGCTCGCCAGCTGGCGAAGGAAGGCGCGGTGCCGGGCACCGCGCGCACCTATTATGTGATGGCGCGGCTGTTCGGCTCGAACGATCCCATCCAGGCCGGCGAATTCGAGATTCGCAAAGGCATGGGCGGAGCGGCGATCCTCGACCTGCTGCAGCACGGGCGCCCGCTGCTCCGGCTGATTACCGTCATCGAAGGGATGCCGGTGATCGAGGTCGCGGATAAGCTCAAGGCCAACCCCTATCTCACCGGGCCGCTGCCGGACGTTCCCGAAGGCTCGCTGCTGCCCGACAGCTACGGCTATCAAAGGGGTGAAACGCGCGCCGCGCTGGTCAAGCGCATGCAGGCCGCGATGGCCTCGACCCTCGACAAATTGTGGGCCGGGCGAAGCAACGCCTGCCCGCTGCAAAGCAAGGCCGATGCGGTGACGCTCGCCTCGATCGTCGAGAAAGAGACGGCCAAGCCCGCCGAGCGGCCAATGGTCGCCGGCGTTTATTGCAACCGCTTGAGGATCGGGATGAAGCTCGATGCCGATCCGACCGTTATCTATCCCGTGAGCAAGGGAAAGCCGCTCGGCCGCAGGATCCGCCGCTCGGAGCTCGACGCCGAGAACGGCTACAACACGTATCGCCGCGCAGGCCTGCCCGAAGGACCGATCGCCAATCCGGGCAAGGCGAGCATCGCCGCGGTTCTTCACCCGGCTCAGACCAAGGCGCTCTACTTCGTCGCCGACGGCACCGGCGGCCATGTCTTTGCCGACACGCTGGCGGAGCAGAACGCCAATGTCGCCAAATGGTATGCGCTGCGCCGCCAGCGGGGGCAGATGTGAAGGACAACCGCGGGTTCGGCCACGCGCGGATGTTCCTCGGCGGCTTGCTGCTGTTCGCCACAGTGATCGTCTGGGCCGTCACCCTGATGATGAGTCCGCACGGGCCGCAAGCGGCGCCGGGGACCGAGCATGTGCGCACGACCGTCGCCAGCTTCGTCCTCAAAAGCGCGATCGGCACCCTGCTGCTCTGCGCCTTGTCGGGGTGGCTGCTGTTCGGGCTGCGGCGTCCAAAGTGGCCCGCGCGCGATTATGCGATCCTGGGGCTGATCGGGCTGATGGTGCTCAGCAGCCTGTACCAGCTCATTTGGGGTTATCGGCTGCTTCACTGAGCGGCGATGGTCTCGCTCCTGACGTAGCCGACGCGTTGCTCGGCGCCGCCATAGCCCCACGCCCAGCCGACGCTTTCGTCGAGAAGGCGGAAGCGGTCCCCCGGAGCAAGTTCGCGCACCGCTTCCGCGTCCTCCGATGGCGCCAGCCGCAAGGGAGTTGCCGCGACGAGCACCTGCTCCGCCGGCTCGACGTAATGCGACGCGATCACTCGGCCGGCGAGCGCGATATCGGCAAGGTCGCTGCGATAGGCGTTGAACGCGGGGTCCGGCGGGTCCGAAGGGCCGGCGAGCGCGAAATCTTCAGCGCTGGTGGGCGTAGGCCGGGGCTTGGCCGATGATCGGTCGGTGCGCCCCGGAGCCGCTGTCTCCTTCGCGGAGGTTGCGCTTGAAGCCTTCAAGGAAATCTGCCCCGCTGCTGGTGCGGACCACGAACACATTGCGGCGGTCGTCCTGGTCCCTTTCGCGCCGCAGATAGCCGAGCGCGCCGAGCGTATTCAAGGCGCGGGTAACGACCGGCTTCGACACGCCGAGCACTCGGGCGAGGCCGCGCACAGTGTGCGGGCCGGGGGTGAGATAGACCAGCATCAGCAAGGCCATCTGCCGGTTCGTGAGATCCGGCTCGCCAGAGCGGACGTAGGCGATGAGCGCCTTCATCCAGCCGGTAAGCGATACCTCGCTCATAGCTGCCTATCTCCGTACTCGTGCCGCGTAGTCCCGAATTAAACCGGTAAGGCGGCGAAATGTTGCAGGCCTATGTCCCCAAAGTGCTGGATTTTTCGGCGAAACGGCCGCTCAGGCCCGTGAGTAGCGGCTCTCGAGCAGCCTGAAGGCGGCGCGCAGACCGAGCGCGTCGCCCCCCTTCGGGCGGCCGGGTTTGCCGGGATCGCGCCATGCCCAGGTGTCGAGGTGCGCCCACGGCACGCCCTCGGGCACGAAGCGTCTCAAGAAGAGCGCGGCGTAGATGCAGCCCGCCATCGCATTGTTGGCCATATTGGCGAGGTCGGCGACGCTGCTCTTCAGATTCTCGTCGTACGCATCCCACAAAGGCATTCGCCATACTGGATCGTCGACCTCGCGTGCGGATTGCTCCAGTTCCGCGGCAAGATCATCCCGATTCGAGAACATCGCGGGCAGGTCGGGCCCCAGCGCGACACGAGCAGCGCCGGTCAGCGTCGCGAAGTCGATGATCAGTTCGGGATCCTCCTCGGCCGCCCGGGCGAGCGCGTCGGCGAGCACCAGCCGTCCCTCGGCGTCGGTATTGTCGACCTCGACGCTAAGCCCCTTGCGCGACTTGACGACGTCGCCCGGCCGGTAGGCGGAGCCGGAGACGGCATTCTCCACGGCGGGGATGAGGAGGTGGAGGCGCACCGGCAAGCGAGCCGCAATGACTAGCCGCGCCAGCGCCAGGGCATGCGCCGCGCCGCCCATGTCCTTCTTCATGATGCGCATGCCCGAGCTCGGCTTGAGGTCGAGCCCGCCGGTGTCGAAGCAGACGCCCTTGCCGACGACGGCAAGGCGCGGATCGCCCTCCTTGCCCCATTCGAGCTCAATCAGGCGCGGAGCGCGGTCGGGAGAGGCGCCGGCGCCGACGGCCGCGATCAATGGATAGCCGTCCTCGAGCTCCTTGCCCGAAGTCACCCGGATCTGCGCGCCGCTGCCGTTTGTCGCCTCTCGGACCGCCCCCTCGAGCTCGGTCGGCCCCATGTCCGCGGCGGGCGTATCGACCAGGTCGCGGACGAGAGCGGTCGCGTCGGCGAGGCGGACGATTTCATCGATGCGCGCCGGTTCGCCGCTGACGAGCACGCGCGCGCCGCGCTCCGGCTCGTCTTTCGAGCGGTAGCGGTCGAAGCGGTGCTGGGCGAGGAGCCAGCCGAGGCCGGCAAGCCCCGGCTCTCCCTCGGTGAGCTTGTAAGTGCCTTCGGGCAGCCTGCCGGCGAGCGTGGCGAGGCACCAGGGCGAAAGCTCGGCGGCATTCTTGACGCTGGCGACCACTTCGAAGTCGGACCCGCGCGGCAGGATCACGAACACGGATGGCTG
>DATDDW010000076.1:0-4181 GCA_036523615.1 Sphingomicrobium sp. | reverse complement strand
ATATAGGCTTCGCCGGGCGCGAGGTTGGCGAGCAGTTCGCAGCCGGTCGCCATTCCCACCACCTGCGCGGTCACGTTCCGCCGGCCGGCAAGCTCGATGTAGAGGTTGCGCCGGCGCAGGTTGATCGCGTCGACCTGCCTTTTGACCGCCTCCGACGGCGGGACTGCGAAGCCCATATAGCCGTCGTAGCGCTCGCCGACCTGGCCGGCAGCAATCGCGCCAGGGACCAGCGTCGGCGATTGCGCGGCCGCGGCCGAACCAGCAAGCGCGGCCGCCGCCAGCCAGAGGCGCAGCAAGCGCATCATGGCTTCTTGTTCGTCGGCGCCGGCGGGAAGGCCTGCGGGTTCTTGCTGATCATCTGCTGCACATCCTGCTGCAGCCGCACCAGCACCTCCTGCTTGATGTCGACGTTGAGGTTCACCTCGATCGGCTTGTCGGGCGGCTTGACCGTGATGCAGCCGGTCAGCGGCAGCGCCGCAGCAATGCCGAGCGCGAGCCGCGCGGTCTTCGTCCAGTCTCTCGTCACTTGGTACCTCCAGGCGGTTGACGGTTTGCCGGGGGCGTTTTCTGCGCCGGCTGGGTGGTCTGCTCTTCCTGTTTGGTCACGTTCTGCACCTCGACCTTGAGCGCCGGAGAATCGATCGGGAACGGCATCACCGGAGCGATCGCCTGGGTCGGGTCCTTGAACGCCTTGGCCATCTGGATGAGGGCGCGGAAGGGCGCGTTGATGTTGACGTTGAGCTTGAGCGGAAGCTTCGCGAACGCCCCGCGCACCAGGCCGGCGACGAAGCCGTGGCTCGGCCCCAGCGAAACGCCGTCGATGCTAAGCGTGGTGGCGAATTCGCCGGCGAGGTCGCCATTCAAGCGAATGATCATCGAGCGGTAATGAAGATCGCTCAACAGGTCGAAGGCAACGCCCGAGGCAAGTCCCTTCGGCCGCGTCCCGCTATACTTGAACTCGCCGCCGGGCGGGCGCGAATCCAACCGTCCGCCGACGATCCGGCCGCCGCTCTCGTCGAAGATCATCGGCAGCACGCCGTCGAACGTGCCGGTGATCTCGAAGCCCGAGAAGCCGAGGCTGTCGATGAACTGCTTGGCGTCGAAGCTCTGGAGCTCGAAGGTCAGCCGCTTCGCGCTCGGGCTGCCGAAATTGAGCACCGTCTCGTGAAGGATCAGGCGGCCGCCCATGAACGGCCATTCGCCCCGCTCCACTCGGACCAGGTTGTTGGGCAGGATCTGGTAGTGGATCACGCCGTCGGTAACCGTGATGCCCGGGTTGATCGACGCGATCGTCGCCACCTCGTGCGGCGCCGTCTCGAGCTTGAGCAGGTCGACGAAATGCACGTTCGTCGTGAGGCCGGTGACCGGCCCGAATGGCGCCGCCACATCCATGTTCGCGGTCGAGAAATCGCCGCTCGAGCTGACCTTGCCGCCGGCGGTCCAGTCGATCCGGCCCTGGCCGTGGATGGTGCCGTTGACCAGCGCCACCACGCCTTCCGTCAGGCGCGTCAGCTGGTCCGGCTGGAAGTTGGGCCCGAATGTCAGGCCGGGAACATCGAGCGTCGCGTGGCCGGCGCCGCTCGACAGCCGGTGCTCGATGTTGACGTCGGTCACCAAGGTCCCCGTCGCCGGATGGTGAAGCGAGCCGCCCGCGCGGACATAATCGCCGGCGATGCTCATGTGCAGGTCGTTGGTCTTGAGCGGGTAGAAGCGCGGGTCCGGGTTGCGGTCGGAGACCAGCGAGCTCGCATTCACCGTGACATCGCTACGCTTGACCAGCCAGGTTCCCGACGCCTCGCTGAGCAGGACCGGCACGCTGCCGATGGTCGAGCTCGCGCCGGCGAAATCGCCGTGCAGATTGGCTCCGCCGAGGCTGCCGCTGAGCCGCGCGGCGTCGAACTGGATCGGCGAAGCGCTCCTTCCGAGCTGCATCGCGAGACTGTTGAAGCCGAACCGCTGGTCGACGATTTGGCCGCTGGCGGCGGCAAGATGGAGCGGCGAGCTGCCGAGGCGGCCGTTGAGCACCGGCCGGTTGATCCGGGCCCGGGTAAGCAGCGGGCCGCCGGGCTGCTTGGACAGCATCGCCGGGCCGATCGGGCAAACCGGCAAGCGGGTCGGCCCAAGCTGGAGCGCGCTCATCTGCAGGTAATTGAAGCTGACCACGGCGCAGGCGGTGCCGAAGGCGAAGCTGCCGCCATGGCCGACGCGGCCCTCGATCGGCAGCCGCAGCGCCTGCACGCGTCCATTGGGGAAGGGCCCATCGAGCTGAGCCAGCGTGTTCAGCGCAGTCGTACCGCCTGGCCCTGGGGCAAAGCGCAGCGGCGTCAGCGCCAGTCGCGTCCCGTTCGCTGTGTAAGGCGCGATGTTGGCGACGCCGCTCATCGGCGCATTGGCATGGGGTTGGCTGATGCTCACTCGCGCGGTGGGCAGTCCGCCGCCGGCCATCTCGATGTTGCTGTCGATGCGCAGCCCGCCCGACGGCCAGTAATAAGTCACGCCACTGCCGCCGAAGATGCGGGCCCGCGCGCCGTTCGGCCCGATGACGTTCCCGTCCATCACCCGCGCCCCGCCGCCGCCGGGGAAGTTCACAACCCGGATTTCCGCGGCGATGTTGAAGTTGGCCGCCGTGCGGCTGATCGCATGGCCGATGGTGGTCGCGACGGGGCCGATTGGCGTGCTGGCCGCAGCGGCGAGCGGCTGCGTCACGCCGACGATCATCCGCGGATCGAGCTGCGAGCTCTGCGCCGCGAAATTGCCAGCGAGAGAGAAGGTGCCTTCGCGCTGGTTGAGCTCATAGGCGCCGGAAAGCCGCGTCCGGTCGGCATAGATCGTCGCCATGCGCGATTTCTGCGCGGCGAGCCGGACCTGGCCGGCGACATGGTCGAGCGGCCCGCGATAGCTGATCTCGCCGTCGAAATTGGCGAGGCCGTTGGCCCCCGCCGTCAGCGTGGCGATCGACATCCGGCCGCGGCCGTCGACGCTGGTGAATGACTCGTTGAAGCTCGCCTTGGCGTCAAACTTTGGCGCGGCGACGTCGAAGCGGCTGACTGGGCAGATGAAACGGTCGAGGCTCACCGGCCCGTCGAACTGCGGCCGGCGGGCAACCACCGCCACCGCGACGTTGGCGCGCAGGTTCTCGGCTGCGCAGCGGCCGGGGATCAGGCGGATGCTGGCAATGGCGGCGCGTCCCTTGAACCCGCCGCTGAGCTTGCCGGTGCCCTCGAGCGCGAAGCCGATCGGGCCGAACGGCGTGACCAGCGAGACGCTGCTGTCGGCGACGTCGAGCGCGAAGTTGGGCAGCTCGAACGGCTTGTTGCTGGGCGGCGGCAACAGCTTGTCGATCTGGCCCCAGCTGACCTTGCCGTGCACCAGCCGCCCGCGCAGCCGAACGCCGCGGGCCACGATGCGATAGACTTCGAAGCTGCCGTCCCACTTGAGGCGCATCTGGATGATCGCGTGGCGGGCGACGAGGTCCGGCCGCTTGGGATCGCCGATGACGAGGTTGCTGACCTCCTGCGTGCGGAAGCCGATCCGGTCGAGGTGATAGCTGGCGGTGACGCCGCGCCGCTCGAACTCATTCTTCAGGAAATGCGTGGCGATTGGCCGGCGGTCGATCCAGACGAACGCAATGGCCAGAGCGAAGAGGATGAGGATGCCCAGCGCGAGGAACTTCGCGATCCGCCCCCACGGCGTGCGCACGGCGAGGAGCGCGCCGGAGTCCTCCGGCGCGTCAGGCCCCTCTTCGCTCGGCCGCCTCTCGCTCATTGGTTCCTAGTAACCCGTGCAGCGCGGGACCGTTCCGAGACCGGCATGACCCTTTCCAGCCGCTGAAACTCTGGCTAGCAAGCGCGTCGCTCGGATCGGTCGCAAGGGAGCGGCATGGACGGGCGCGCCAGTATCACGGATGAACAGACCTCGGGCGGACATCGCGGCCGCCTGCGGCAGCGGCTGCTCGACGCCGGGCCCGAGGGCTTCCACGATTATGAGCTGATCGAATATCTGCTCACCCTCACCATCCCGCGGGTTGACACCAAGCCGCTCGCCAAGAAGCTGCTCAGCGAGTTCGGCGGGATCGGGCCCCTGCTGTCATCGAGCGCCGACACCCTGCGGCGGGAAGGCCTCACCGACCCGACGATTGCCGCGCTCAAGATCGCCCAGGCGGCGGCGCTGCGGCTGCTCGA
>DATDDW010000075.1:0-9152 GCA_036523615.1 Sphingomicrobium sp. | reverse complement strand
CTGGAGGAAGTCGGCCAGCAGTTCAGCGTCACCCGCGAACGCATCCGGCAAATCGAGGCCAAGGCTTTGCGTAAGCTCAAGCACCCGAGCCGCAGCCGGAAGATGCGGAGCTTCCTGGACCAGTAAATCCTTCGTCACCCCGGACTTGATCCGGGGTCCCGCTCCTTCCGCGGGTCCAACACTTCCTTAACCCCGCTCCCGCACAACAGCCTCGCTCGGTCCGAAAGCCTGTAGTGAGGTGCGTTGCGATGAAACTCATTCTTCCATCTTTGTTGATCGTTGTTGCGTCTTCGGTCTCGGCTGCGGCGCCCCCATCTGTTGCTCAGGCGCAGGCCGCGCCGTCGCAGCCGGCGCCCTCAGCGGACCGCGAGGCGCTCGCGCGCCGCTTCGTCAGCCTGACGATCACCGCCGAAAAGTTCATGGACACGTTTCGCGCTATGGCGGCCTCGACTTCCAGTTGCGGCTGTGGCGACAGCGAAGAACAGCCGACGGCTGCTAAGCTCGCCGAGCAGCAGAACGACGTCGACCGCTTTCTCAAGCTGGTCGAGCCAAAAGTGCGCGCACGCATGCCGCTGCTCGTCGAGGCTTATGCGAAGATCTACGCCCGCGAATTCACCGCCGACGAGCTGCAGCAGATGGTGACCTTCGCGCAGAGTCCCGCAGGCGCCCACTACCTGTCGCGGCGGCTTCAGGTTGAGGCGGACCCGACGGTAACCGAGCAGGAGCAGGGATTCTGGGAGGATTTGGTGCCGGCGATGCAACAGTTCGAGCGCGAGAAGTGCCTCGATCACACGGCCAAGCGCATTGCGGCGGGCGAGAAGAACGCGAAGTGCCCGCTAACCGGAAAGCCGGACACGCGCGCCGGCTGACGCGTCGCGCGGCGCGAGCTTGTAATCTTGCGTCCATCGCCCGTGCGGGGAAACTGCAGTAAGCCGGTCGCTCCCAGCCGAAGGGAAACACCGATGAAAAAGACTCTGCTCGCGCTGACCGCCCTGAGCCTGCTCGCCGCGCCATCGGCCGCGCTGGCCAAGGGCCCGTGCAAGGACAAGCACGGCAAGTTCATGAAATGCCCGAAGATCTGTCGCAACGCGAAGGGCCACTTCACGAAGTGTAGATGAGCGCCCGCGCGCTCCCTCTCCTGCTGCTCGTCGCGCTGGTCCCCGGCTGCAGCGACAAGCCCGGCGAATGGTCGCTGTTCGTCTATGCCGACGCTCGCGACCGCGCGCACTGGAGCCGCACCGATCGCTTCCAGTCCGAGGCGATGTGCCGCCGCGCGGGTGCTGAGGCGCTCGCACGCCTGCCGCAGCCGCGCAAAGCTTCGTTCGAGTGCGTCCACACGGGCGCGCCGCAGGATTAACCGGCAGCGGCCACCCTGCTTTTCTCGGCCACCGCCGCGGCCCGGAAGAACCCCGCCGAGATCAGCCACAGCGCAATGAACACAGCGCTGGCCAGATAGGTCTTCGACAGGCCGTCGGGAGCGCTGGCGGCCGATGGCGCGGTCAAGATGGCGACGTCGAGCAACGCTTGCATGACCGCGACTCCGACCATCGCCCGGGCCATGCCCGCGGCCTTGAAGCCGGCGGCAAAAGCGCCCACGCAGGCGATCAGCGGCAGCAGCATGAACGCGATCCCGGCATGGGTATAGGCGTCGTCTTCGCGGACGATCGTCAGCCACCAAGTGAGGAACGCCGCCACGACGGCGACCGCGATTCCAATCCGATAGAAAGCGGGCTTCGAATTGCCGGTCATCTGAGGCTCCTCTGGATTCGACCCACAATACACCCGATGACCGCCAGTCGCATTCCTCCACGCGTTAGTCCGCTCGACGC
This sequence comes from Sphingomicrobium sp., assembly GCA_036523615.1. Lineage (GTDB taxonomy): Bacteria > Pseudomonadota > Alphaproteobacteria > Sphingomonadales > Sphingomonadaceae > Sphingomicrobium. The sequence continues at coordinate 7,323 of DATDDW010000075.1, read as the reverse complement.
TTGGCCTTGGCCGCCTTACGCTCACTGCTGAATCGCGCCGGGGGGCCGCCGTGGATAGATTCGCCTTCTTCTTCGCCTTTTACGGGCTGATCCTCGGGCTTGCCGTGGCCGAGCTGCTCGCTGGGTTTGCCGGCATGGTCCGCGCGCATGCGCTGAAGAAGCTCGAGGCGCAGACCGGGCTCATCGCGCTCCTCGCATTCGTCCTCATTTGCGCGACCTGGATCGACGCTTGGAACATGCTGCAGGGGATCACGCTGAACTTAGGCGACCTGTGGCCGCCGGTCCTGCTCGCGACCTTCTATTTTCTCGCCGCTGCGGTGATCTTCCCCCGTGACCCCGGCCAATATTCGCACCTGCGAGCCTATTTCGCGGCGCGGCGGACGTTCGTTATCGGGATGCTGTTCGCCGCCGAGCTGGTCGACATGTGGGTCGACCGCGCCTGGTTCGCCGACCAGCGCCTGCATCAGCCGGCGCATTTCTGGGGCTGGGTGGTTCCCTACAACATCGCCATCAAGGGCTGTTTCATCGCTCTGCTCCTGGTGCGCGGCCGTCGCGCGACGATCGCGCTGCTTGTCGCCCAGATCCTGATTTTCATGGTGCCTTATTGGCAGCAGGGCGCGATCGACCGGCTTTCGATGCGCCTGTTCGGCTACGGCTGACGGGGCGATTTTGCTGTCCTACAGGCGGATCCCTAAGTCATAGACTCGTGGATGGACGAGTCGGGCAAATCTGTCGCCTGCTGGCGCCGCGAATTCCGCGCCGTTACCGCGAACATTCGCGAACATTCGCCCGCTGCCCGTTAGAAAGGACATTGAGAACGTCGCCGCGTAAAGCGAACACGTCGGCCAACTTTCGCGGGGCAAAACCGCGTTAACTCCGCCTTTCGCTTGGTTTCCGCGGCCAATCGGCTAAGAACGCGGCCACCAGATCAATCGAAGGGGTTGGCAATGGAGAGGAATGTCGGACCCGAGGATCGGGTCGTTCGGATCGTCGTTGCCCTCGGGCTCGCATTGATAGTCTATTTTGCGGACCTGCCGCGCACCGCGGACATCGTCATCGGCATCGTCGCCGCTTATCTGCTGATCACCGGGCTTTTCGTACGCTGCCTCGTCTACAAGGCGGCGGGGATCGACACGAGCATCCAGGAACAGCCCTACTCGACCACCGACGACCGCTCCGGGCTCTAAGCTCCGAGCCTCAGCTGCTCACCAGGTCGCGGGGCGGTGCGGCTCGCGCTGCGGGTCGCCGCTCATCACATGTTTCTTGAACTTCTTGCGGATGCGCTCTGCGTCCTGGCTGCTCATGCAGACGAGGCGGACGCCGCCGCCGGGGAGCGATTCGATCGCCGAAATGCCGATCTTTTCTGAAAGGCAGCGGATCACGACCACGCCTTCGTCGAGGCTCAAATGGACGACTCGGCTCACCGCCCGGCGTCCCTGAGCTCGATCTTGCGCGCCTGCTCGTCAAAATGGTCGGCGAGCGCGCCGAGCGAGCTGCGGCCGGCACGGGTCAGCGAAGCGGCAGCCAGCCGCCGGCACGACGCGGCTTGCCCGCGCAGGCTGTCGGCCGTGTCGCGCGGCACTCCGAAATGCGGATCCTGGTCGGCTGGCAAAGGCGTGCTCCCCTCATCAAGTAAGCGGGAGCACGAAACCTCTCTCAGTCGCGCACGGCCTACGGCAAGGAGTTCGCGCGATGCCTCTGTCTACCACCTCCCGGCGGAGAAGGCGAATGTCAGCCAAGCACTTCGAGCGCCGCGGCATAAGCGATGGCGTCGAAGGGGCGGATGATTTTGGCTTTTGTGTTGAGCGCGATCTCCCGCGGGTTGCGGACGCGTGGGCCCGCTCTCTTCAGAAATCTTTTCATTGTTTCGTTGCGGCGGGCATCCGCCTTTTTTCACTGTCTTGGATTGTTGGCAGGCGATGGGCCTCAATTAGCTTCGGGATAGGCCTGTGGCTGCGCCTCGGCCTCGGCTTTGCGCTGCGCTTCCGCGATCCGCATGTGCTCGGAGCGCTCGGCGCGGTCGGCGAGCACCGTCCACGCCGCCTCGGACCGGCGGCAACGCTCGCGCACATGCTCGAGCGTTGCCTCCTCGGCTTCCGCGTGCGCCTGGGCGGCGCGAGCGCGGAAGAACTCCAAATTGGAGCTGCGGATCACCGGCCCGGACAAGCCTACTCGGCCTGGTCGCTGGTCGGCTGCTCGGCCTGCTCTGGTTGCTCGTCGCTCGAAGAGCCGGCGGCGTCGGCAGCGCGGATATTCACCGCGGCCATCTTGCCGCGACGGTCCTGCTCGAGGTCGTAGCTGACGCGCTGGTTCTCGCGCAGTGTGCGCATGCCCGAGCGCTCGAGCGAGCTGATGTGGACGAAGGCGTCGGCTCCGCCCTCGTCGGGCGCGATGAAGCCGTAGCCTTTGTTCTCGTTGAAAAATTTCACCGTTCCGGTGGTCATGTCTTTGTCCTTCTAATGCGGCCGTCAGCACGTGGACGGCGCTTCGTGCTAGGAGAGGCAGAAGAAGGAAAAAGGAGCCGCAAAGCGCCTGTAGACCGTCAGTTTGCGACTAGTAGCGGGCGCTACATAGGCCGATTGCCGCATGAATGTAAGGCCGCCGCGCCATTGGGCATACAGGAAGCCCTGCGCTGGCGAGGGGAAAGACGCCATTGACGCGCAGGGCCTCGGGCTCGCGGGGCTCGCACGTTCGGGCAAGCGCTGCCCCGGCGAAGAAAGGAAGCCCTGCCAACGTCATCGGGAGGCGGAGGTGGGCAGGGCTTCCGGTCTACTGGTGGCAACGCCCGCCGGAGCTCACTACAGTTCAAGCGGCGCTGCCAAGCCCCGGTTTACCGCTGTCCGGTTAGCGGCGGATGAGGGAGATTGGTTAAGGGAAGCTTTGCGCTGTTGCGATGTGCGTCAGGCCTCGGGAGATGACTTTCCGAGCATGAAGCTGTCGGGCCGCCGCGGCAGCTCGGCCTCATATTCCTCGGCGAGATCCTCGAGCGAGTGGCGGATCTCGTCGTCGGTCATGTACGCCGCAATACGCCGGCAGCGCTCGATCTGGCGCCAGAGGTTGAGGCTTTTTTCGTCCATGGGTCACCGGTTGCCCCGCAGCGCCCACCCTGCTTGCCGCTCCAAACGTAGGTTGCGCGGTGCGGTTCCTTCGACCCCTGCCCGCTCCAGCTTCACTCGCGGTTCAAGTCGCGCCGGCTTAGAAGCACATAACCCGCGACGCACCCCGACGAGCAAACCCAAAAAGCCTTGCCCGCCTATCGCCTCACCTCGCCTTACGAGCAGCCGCCGCTGAGGCGCCGAGCGTCCGGGCTGACGCTCGCCATCGCGGTCAATCTCGGGCTGCTCCTGGTGTTGCTCACCATCGGCAAATTCGCGCCGCTGGCCGAGAAGGGCTCGCGCACGCTGATCGTCGACCTGATGCCGCAGTCGCAGCGCAGCGCCGCCCCAACGAAGAACCGGGCCGTGGAGCAACGGGCGGTTCAGCGGCAAGCCGCTCCGCTGACCAAGCCGCCGCCCATCGTGCTTCCTGCAAAGCCGACGATCGCGGTTCCGCCGCCCGACAAAGCGCCGCCGTGGATCGAGATGAGCAAGGCCGACATGGCCGCCGCCGACATCGCTAACCAGCCAAAGCTTGGCGCGGGTTCAGGCGACGGCGACTCCGAGGTGGTCGGCCATGGGCCCAACGGCGAAGTGCTCTATGCCGCCGAATGGGCGCGCCATCCGACCGACGCCGAGCTCGGCGGCTATCTCCCGAGGAATGCGCCCGACGGCTTCGGCCTGATCGCCTGTCGGACTATCCCCGGCGACCGCGTCGACGATTGTGTCGAGATCGACCAAGACCCCCCCGGATCGCACCTCGCCAGCGCGGTGCGCCAGGCGGCGTGGCAGTTCCGCATCCGGCCGCCGCGCAAGGGCGGCCGTTCGCTCGTCGGCGAATGGGTTGAGATCCGCATCGACTATGAGCACATTGGTCGCGCCGGCGGTCTTTAGCACCCCGCTATCTGGCGCGCTCGGCCTCGGCCAGCACCTGTTTCACGACGTTGCTGGGAATAGCGAAACCGATGCCGACATTGCCCGCGGCCATCTCGTTCTGGGTCGGGCTGAAGAGCGCCGAGTTGACGCCCACGAGCTGGCCGTGAAGGTCGATCAGCGCCCCGCCCGAGTTCCCGGGGTTGATCGGCGCATCGGTCTGGATAAAGCGCCTGGTATCGCCCTGGCCGAGCGGGCGGTTGGTCGCGCTGACGATCCCGCTGGTCACCGTCTGCCCCAGCCCGAACGGATTGCCGATGGCGACGACATAGTCGCCAACCTCAAGCTTGCTCGAATCGCCAAGCGGCAGGGTCGGCAGGCCATGCGCGCCGATCTTGAGCACGGCGAGGTCGAGCTCCGGCGCCAGCGCTACCGGATCCGCCGGAAAGCGGCGCCCGTCCTTCAATGTCACCTGGACGGCGCTCGCGTTGCGGACGACGTGGAAGTTCGTGATCACGAGGCCGCGGTCGCCGTCGACGATCACGCCAGAGCCAGCGGCGATTGCCGGCTGAAGCGCCGCATCGGGGACGCCGAGATAGCGGCGGAAGAAGGGGTCCTGGAGAAGCGGGTTCTGGTCGGCGGGCGACGGCTGCAGCGTCGCGATCTGGACGACCGACGGAGCCGTCTTCTTGACTAGCGGCGCAAGGCTGTCCTCGGCGGGCCCGGCAAGCAGCCGCGGCTGTGCAGTGCTGCCGACGGGGACCATTCGCGCGACCAAGCCGCCAACCAGCGCGGCGGCAAGCAGGAACACGAAAAGCAGGAGAAAGGGAATACGTGGCGCTGACGACTGACGATCGGTCACGGTCAACCCTCCACCGCCTCGCCTTCGGGCGCGCCGCGACCGAGCTTGTCGGGCAGCGGCTCTCCGGCCGGAGTGAAGGCAAGGCTCACCGAATTGATGCAGTAGCGCTGGCTCGTCGGCGGTGGCCCGTCATCGAACACGTGGCCCTGGTGAGCGCCGCAGCGGGCGCACACGATCTCGGTGCGGACCATGCCGTAGCTCGTATCGCGGATGTATTTGAGGTGCCCGTCGGCGAACGGTTGGGTAAAGCTCGGCCAGCCCGTGCCGCTCTCGAACTTGGTGCCGCCGTTGAACAGCGGAAGCCCGCACAGGCGGCAGGTGAAGACGCCCGGACGCTTCTCGTTGAGGAATACACCGCAGAACGGCGCCTCGGTGCCATGCTCGAGGAGCACATGGCGCTCCTCATCGTTGAGCTCGCCAACGAGGCCGGCGAGTTGCTCGTCGCTCGGCGGCGTCAGGTCGAAGGTGGAGTGGTGGGTGGCGGCATCCTGGGGCATCGGCATCTCCTTGCGGCGCGCCTCTAACATGGGGATTGGTTGAGCGCGATGCGATCCGCCCTCGCCGCTTTGCTCTTAGCCATGATCGCCGTCGCGTCGGCAGCTCAGCCGGTCGAGACCCGCGACGAGGCGCTGAGGGAAGACGCCGTTCAATATGCAGCTCAGTTCGGCGTGACGCCAGACGAGGCGTTGCAGCGACTAAAAGCGCAGCAGGACAGCGTCGCTGCGACCAACGCGATCGCCCGCGAGTTCGCCGGTCGACTTGCTGGAATTTCGATCGAACACAGTCCTGAATATCGGATCGTCGTGCTTCTGACGGGTTCGGACGCCGTGCCTCAGCGAAGCGCGAACGGAACGCCGATCATCTTCGGCACCGGAGCGAAGGTCACGCATGTCCAGGCCGTGGCGGCGATGCGCCGGCACCTGATCGACTTTCGTGCCGAGCTGCCAGCGGCTCGCGGCGCCGGTTACGACCAGCGCACGGGCGAAGTGGTGTTGCTGGTGACACGCGCCGACGCAGCTCGCCTGGGCACCGAAGCAATCCGCGCGGAAGCTGAGGGCGTTAGCGGAGTGCCCGTCCGCATCGTCATTAACGACCTCAACGAATCGAACATGGCCGTGGTCGGGGGCAGCCGCGTCGAAGGCGTCAACAAGCTGACCGGCCGCCGCAACCGCTGCACGACGGCGTTCGTGGTGACCAACGGCGAGGCCAACGCGATCACCACTGCCGCTCACTGCCCCGACGAGCTCACTTACTATGACCCGGACGGGAACAGCGTCACGTTGCCGATGATCGGCTCGTGGGGCGCCGCCTACCGCGACGTGCAGATCAACGGCAGCGCAGACTCGCCCGATCCGCTGTTCTACTCGAACCGCGGCGCCGGCGCGCTCCGGCGCGTCGATACCTGGCGCAACCTTGCGAGCACTCGGGCGGGCGACTTCGTCTGCCATTATGGCGAGAGCTCGGGCTACAGCTGCGCGACGGTCGAGCTAACCGACTATGCTCCTCCCGGCGACCTCTGCGGCGGCCCATGCGAGCCGACCTGGGTCACGGTCAAGGGCCCAAGCTGCGTGCCGGGCGACAGCGGCGGGCCGGTGTTCAGCGGCAACGTCGCCTTCGGCATTGCCAAGGGCATCAATCGCGACGGCTCGGGCCAGTGCAATTTCTATTATTACATGTCGACGGATTACCTGCCGCCGCCGTGGCGGCTGGTGACCGCCGGCGACGTCAGTCGGGCGCGACCAAGTCGCCCCTGACTTCGGCCGAGCCGGGCAGCGGTTCGGCCGGATCGTCCCCGAGCTTCACGATGCGGTTCTGCTCGTCGACATGGACGATCCTCGGTTCAAGCGCCCGCGCCTCGGCGTCGCTGAGCATCGCGTAGCTGATGATGATCACGAGGTCGCCCCGACGGACGAGGTGAGCGGCGGCGCCGTTGATGCCGATGACGCCGCTGCCGCGATCGCCGGGGATCACATAAGTTTCGAGCCGGGCGCCGTTGGTCACGTCGACGATCGCCACCTGCTCGCCCTCGAGCAGGTCGGCGGCTTCCATCAACGCAGCGTCGATCGTCACCGAGCCCACATAGTGGAGGTCGGCCTGGGTCACCGTCGCTCGGTGGATCTTCGACTTCATCATCACGCGCATCACGGCATGCCTCCTTCCCGCGGAGTCGCGGCGCGCATCAAATGTGCATCGCTCCGTCGATTTCTAGTGCTGCGCTGCAATATCGCACTTGCAGCATAAGGTGCAAATTCCCAACTCGAGGGCTGCGGGACGTGGCGCGTTTTCCCAAATGACTGATCGCCTCGACAGTATAGCGTTGGAATCACGACATTTTCAGGTTTGGCACGGCTCTTGCTCAGTCAAGGGTGCTAGATTTGCCAACGGAGTTTCAAGATGGACGCGCAAGAAAACAACGTCGCACTGCCGCTGAGGTCCCACACGATCCTGGGCGTCTGCGAAGCCATCGGCGAAGACTTCGGCTTCAATCCGATC
>DATDDW010000074.1:0-10718 GCA_036523615.1 Sphingomicrobium sp. | reverse complement strand
CGGCGAGGCTCCGCCCAAGCCCGCGTTGAGCGGGCTGAAGCTCGTCTCGTCATGGATCGAGGACAAGGCCGCGGCCGAACTCGACGCGCTCGCGCTGACGCTCGACGATCAGGCAGCCTTCGCCCGCCTCTCGCGGCGGCTGCTCGAAGATCTCGAGCTTGCGGCGGCCGAAGAGCCGATCGAGGACGAGCCCGACGACACCGGCGACGATGCCGAGGGCGAGCAGGGGAGCGACGACGACAGGTCCGAGGAAGGCGATGAGGGTACGCCCGGCGGCGGCGACGCCGAAATGCGCGGCGAAGAGGTCGAGGATCAAAGTTCCGACGACGCAAACACCGACGAATATGAGCCGGGCGACGAGGAATCTAGCGCTGGCGACGAGCTCGCCGACAGCATCTTCGCCGCACCTGGCCGGCGCAATTGGGACCTCTCGCCCGAGACCGACTACAAGGCCTTCACCACGCGCTTCGACGAAACCGTCGAAGCCGGCGAGCTGTGCGACGAGGAAGAGCTCGGCCGCCTCCGCGCCTACCTCGACCAGCAGATGGGCGGCCTATCCAATGTCGTCACGCGCCTCGCCAACCGGCTGCAGCGCCGCCTGCTCGCGCAGCAGGCGCGCAGCTGGGACTTCGACCAAGAGGAAGGGCTCCTTGACGCCGCGCGGCTCGCCCGCGTCGTGGTCAATCCGCGCCATTCGCTAAGCTACAAGATCGAGCGCGACACGGAATTCCGCGATACGGTCGTGTCGCTGCTGATCGACAATTCGGGCTCGATGCGCGGCCGCCCGATCGCGATCGCCGCGATCTGCGGCGACATCCTCGCCCGAACGCTTGAGCGCTGCGGGGTCCAGACCGAGATCCTCGGCTTCACCACGCGCGGCTGGAAAGGCGGCCAGAGCCGCGAGGCGTGGCTCGCCGCCGGGCGCCCGGCCAATCCCGGCCGGCTCAACGACCCCCGCCACGTCATCTACAAGCGGGCTGACGAGCCCTATCGCCACGCCCGCCGCAACCTCGGCCTGATGATGCGCGAGGGGCTGCTCAAAGAGAATATCGACGGCGAAGCGCTGCTGTGGGCGCACAACCGGTTGATCGCGAGGCCCGAGGAGCGGCGCATCCTGATGGTGATTTCCGACGGCGCTCCGGTCGACGATTCGACCGCTTCGGCCAACGGCGGCTCATACCTCGAACGGCACCTGCGCCAGGTGATTGAGTGGATCGAGAAGCGCTCGACGGTCGAGCTGATCGCGATTGGCATCGGCCACGACGTCACGCGTTATTACAGCCGCGCTGTCACCATCATGGACGCCGACCAGCTCGCCGGCGCGATGGTCGAGCAGCTCGCGCGCCTGTTCGATACGCCCTGAGCCATGTGCAACCTCTACACCCAGAGCAAATCGGTCGACGAAGTCGCGCGCCTCTTTCGTGACCTGCAGATTCCGCTGACCTTCCCCGAAGGCGCGCCGAACCTCCAAGCCAAGGACATCTGCATCACCGATCCGGCGCCGATCGTTCGTGCGGCAGCCGGGGGTGAGCCGCGGTTCGACCTCGTGGTGCGCCGCTGGAGCTGGCCCGGGCCGAGCGGCAAGCCGGTGTACAACTTCCGCTCCGAAGGGCGCGAGTTCTCGAGCGGCCGCTGCCTGATCGTCGCCGACGGCTTCTATGAGTTCACCACCCCGGCCGATCCCAAGCAGAAGCGCAAGGACCGCTGGCTGTTCACCAGCCGCGGCGAGCCGATGGTCGGCATTGCCGGCCTGGTCCGCGAGGTTCCCGGGCTGGGGGAGGCGTTCACCATGCTGACCACCGAGCCAGGCCCCGACGTCGCGCCCTATCACGGGCGGCAGGTTGCGGTTCTCCCGGTGGCGGCGTGGCGCGGCTGGCTCGATTATTCGCTGCCGGCGGGCGAGGCGATAGGGCCGCTTCCGGGCGGGAGCCTCGAGGTGCGCAAGGTCAGCGTCTGACGGGCAAAAAAAATGGGCCCGGTGCAACTACGCACACCGGGCCCCCCTCGTTACGCGACGCGAGGGAATCTGTCTGTCTCCAGACGCGGCAGGGTAAAGGGGAAACCCTGCCGAACCAGAGCCTTATGCCCGATTCGCAGGGTATGAAGGCTGAACGCGAAGTGCAGCCTTTGTTCAGGAAAAACTGTGCTGTTTCAGCGCCTTAGGCGGCTGGCGCTTCGGCGGCCTTCTTGGCGATCTCGCGCTTGAGCTTGCGCACCTTGGGCGACAGCTTGTCGTCGCTGGTCTTCAAGAGCCAGTTGTCGAGCCCGCCGACGTGCTCGACCGAGCGCAGGCCGGAGGTCGACACGCGCAGCTTGACGCTGGTGCCCAGCGTGTCGGAGATCAGCGTCACGTTCTGCAGGTTGGGCAGAAACGTCCGCTTGGTCTTGTTGTTGGCGTGGGAAACATTGTTGCCCACCTGCCGGCCCTTGCCGGTCAGCTCGCAAACCCGCGACATGGTCTTGATCCTGATTTTTTGGCACGAGCCCTAAGAAGGGCCCGAAGAGCGCCGCCCGTTAGCCGCTCGGGCCCAGTTCGTCAACGCTCGCGCCGGGTGCTGCACGGCGCAACTCGACAACAGCCGTTGCGTTTGGGAAAGACACCAAGGCGGCATCGATTCGGGGCCGCTTAGGGCAATCATAGGGGAACTGCGACGATGCGTGCCGTCCTCTTCATTCTGATCCTGGCCATCGTCGCGATCATCATCGCGGTCGGAACCGGGTTCCTCGACATCAACCAGATCCGCGGAGCCAAGGTCCCGCAGGTGTCCGCGACCAGCAATGGCGTGGTCGCCAAGGGCGGACAGGCCCCGGCGTTCGATGTCGAGACGGGTTCGGTGAAGGTTGGCACGGCGCAGACCACGGTGAAGGTTCCGACGCTGAAGGTCGAGCCGCCCCAGAACCAGGCCGCCGCAGCGACCAACAACGCGCAATAGCTGACAGGCCGCGGCGGCTCGGCTAGCCGGCACCCAATGACGTTCCCGCTTCCGCCGCCGATGCGCCGCGCGCTCGATCTGGCGCGCGAGGCCGCGGCCGAGGGCGAGGTGCCCGTCGGAGCCGTGGTCACGCTGGCTGACGAGGTGGTGGCCGAAACGCGCAACCGGATGCGCGGCTCGTCCGACCCGACGGCGCATGCGGAGATGGAGGCGATCCGCGCCGCCGCCGCCAGGCTTGGTGCCTCGCGGCTCGACGATTGCACCTTGTGGGTGACGCTCGAGCCGTGTGCGATGTGCGCCGCGGCTGTTTCGCTCGCGCGCTTAAAGGCGGTGCGCTTCGCCGCCGAGGATCCCAAGGGCGGCGCTGTCGTCCACGGGCCGAGGATCTTCGCCCAGCCGACCTGCCATCACCGGCCCGACGTGCTCGGCGGGATCGGCGAAGCCGAAGCGGCGGAGCTGCTCCGGGCCTTCTTCGCCGAACGTCGTTAGCGGTAGGGCACCAACCGGATTTCGACGCGGCGATTGGCGGCTTTGTCGGCCTCGCTGGTCTCGGGGCTGTACAGCGGCGCGGTGGCGCCAAGGCCTTTGGAGGCGATCCGTCCCTTGGCCACGCCGTGGCTCGCGAGATAGGTCGCGACCGCCGCGGCGCGCTTGTCCGAGAGCGCCTGGTTGACCTGCGCGGTACCCGAGAGGTCGGTGTGGGCGAATACGTCGACGTAGGTCTGGCTGCGCGTCTTCACCGTGCGTGCGATTTCGTGAAGAGTCGCGTCGAACTCGGGCTTCACCGCCGCGCTTCCGGCATCGAAGGTCAGCGCCGCCGGGATCCGGACCACGATCGCGCTGCCGACATTGAGCACGTCCAGCCCGATTCCCGCGGTCTGCCGGCGCAGCTCGCTGTCGAGATTGCCCATGTAGCCGGGCACCTCGCCAGGGCTCAGCGGCCGGATCTTGGCGGCGCGCATCTTTGCCGCCCTGGCGCGAGTGCCGCCGATCACGTCGTTGTAGAGGTACGGCGCATTAAGGCCGCGCGGGATGAAGGCGGCCGGGCGTACCAGCGGGGGCGGCGGCGCCGTCGCGCATCCGGCGACAGCCGATAATGCGCAGGCAAGGAGGATCGTCTTGAGGGTGCGCGGGACGTTCATGGGAATGGCTTTGGCCCCTGTTAGAAGTCGCTCAAACCGGCATAGCCGGAAATCGGTTCCGCCGATGAATCGAACGGCCGCTTGTGAACGCCGGCCGCGCGAGGCTAAACTCGCGCCGCCGCCATGAGCGACCATTTAGCCCCCATACCCTGGCTCGACGTCCTGCTGCTCCTCGCGCTGATCGCCTTGAACGGCGTCCTTGCGATGAGTGAGCTAGCGATCGTCTCCTCCCGCGAGGCGCGCTTGAAGGCGATGGCCAAGAGCGGCAGCGGCGGAGCGCAATGCGCCTTGGAACTCGCTGCGGAGCCGGGAAGGTTCCTTTCGACCGTTCAGAGCGGGATCACTCTCATCGCCATCTTTGCCGGCGCTTTTTCCGGGGCGACTCTGGGCGAGCCGATGGCACAGCGGATGGAGCCGCTCGGGCTCGATCCGAAGACCGCTCATACGCTCGGCTTCAGCCTCGTGATCGTACTCACAACCTTCGTTTCGCTGGTCATTGGTGAGATTGTCCCCAAGCAGATCGCATTGCGGTCGCCCGAGCCGATCGCGGTCGTCATGGCAAGACCGATGCGCTGGCTGTCGCGGATCACCGCGCCATTCGTGTGGCTGCTCGACCGGTCGAGCGCCGTGATCTTCAAGGCTTTCGGGCTCGACCGGGAATCGAAGAACCAGGTGACCGCCGAAGAACTACACCTCGTGGTTGCGGAGGCGCAGACCGCCGGAGTCCTCGAGGAGGACGAGCGCGCGATGATCTCGGGCATCGTGCGGCTCGCCGACCGGCCGGTGCGCGAAGTCATGACTCCCCGGACCGAGATCGACTGGATCGACATTGCCGCGAGTCCCGATGAAGTTCGCCAGGCGCTGCTCGAGACGCCGCACACGCGCATCCCCGTCGCCGACGGATCGGTCGAGAATATCATCGGCGTCATCCAGATCCGCGACGTGCTCGCCGCCGAGCTCGCCGGGCGGCCGCTCGAGCTCAAGCAGCTCTGCCGCAAGGCGCCCGTCATCCCCGACCTCATGGACGCGATGGACGCGCTGACCGTGCTGCGCAGTGCCGAGGTGCCGCTTGCGCTTGTCCACGACGAATACGGCCATCTCGACGGGATCGTGACGCCCGGGAGCATCCTTGCAGCGCTCGCCGGCACCTTTGCCCACGACGTGGAGCAGGGCGAGGAGCCGCCGCTCGTGGAGCGCGAGGACGGCAGCTGGATCGTCTCCGGCGCTGCAAGCGCCGACCTGCTCGCCGACCGCCTCGGCGTGAACATGCCGCACGAGCGGGATTATTCCACCGTTGCCGGCTTCGCGCTGTCGGTGCTCAAGCACCTGCCCGAGACGGGCGAGAAGTTCCGCCACGACGGCTGGTCGTTCGAGATCGTCGACATGGACGGGCGCAAGATCGACAAGCTGATCGCTTCGCGCCCGAAGAAGCGCAGCGCGCCGAGCGAAGCTGCGGCCGCCAAGTAAGGCGCCGCTTAAAGCTTCCCGAATCTCTGCTCGAAGCCGTCGATGTCGCCGCGCGCCAGGTAGTCGGCTTGCTCGACAATCCGGTCGCGGTGGATCCGGCCGGCGAAGGTGCCGAGACGCGCGTCGAGCCGCTCGACCTCGGTCGGGCTCAGCCCCGCGATCTGCTCGAAGCGATAGAAACCGGCGGCATTCAGCGCATCGGCGAACTTGGGCCCGACGCCCTTCAGCAGGGTCAGATCGTCGCCGCCTTTGCCGCCCCCGTCGAGCGTCTGGCGCACCGGCGCGCGCAGCAGCTCGCCGGTGAGGTCGCTGGTCGCTGCCGCCGCTTCGCCGGCAAGGCCGCGGCCCTCGGGCGGCATCGATCGCGCCATGTGCGGCCGCACGGGCGCACTATCGGTCAGCCGCACGCTCTGACGCCGGCCGAACACCAGCAGCGCGAGGATGACGAGCAGCGCCGCGGCGATGATGATGGCGGGCCAGTATCCGTGAAGAATCTGCATTCGGGTCACCAATTCCATTGCGCGTTGTAGCGGCGGCGGAGCTCGACCAGATAAGCGAGCACGAGCCCGAAAAGGAAGCCCAGCAGTGCTGCCGCAATCCCTTCGACGATCAGCGGCGTGCCCGACGACGGCGTCCAGCTGGCATTGCTGACGCCGGGAATCTGACCGAGCAGGCGCGCGGACTCCGCTTGCTGGAAATCGTTGCCCGGTCCGGAGACGATCAGCTGCCGCGTCAACGGTCCGCGGTGAATGTGCGCGGCCATCCCCGCGGGCGCATTGTTATCGATCAGTACCTGACGCGCTCTCGCCTCAACGGCTGCAGTGAAGCGGTCCGCCGCGCCGAGCGGCCCATGCCACAGCGCCGCGGCGACGATCGCTGCTGCGGTCCCGATGATGAGCGCGATCAGCCGCCGCCGGCGCCAGCGCTGGACCGCGATCTCGCGCAGCTCGGGGCCGGCCTTGACGCCGATCCGCGGCGAGCGGAAGCCGATCGACCCGGCGAGGATGCCGGCGATCAGGCCGACGCCGAACACCGGCCAGAAGTAAGCCCAAAAGGCGTTCACTCGCCGGCTCTCGCTAGCTCGCGCCAGCCGATGTCGCGGCGGTGGAAGCCGTCGGCGAAGTCGATCTGGTCGACGGCCCGATAGGCGCGGGCGCGGGCGTTGGCGAACGTGTCGCCGACCGCCGTCACCGCCAGCACCCGCCCGCCCTTGGCGACGAGACCCTGCTCGTCAAGCGCCGTGCCGGCGTGGAAGACGGTCACGCCTTCGACCTGCTCGGCGGCTTCGATCTCGCGGATCAAACCGCCGCTCGCGGGCGTCCCCGGGTAGCCGCGGGCGGCGACGATCACCGTCATAGCGTGCTTCGGCGCGAGCTCTGGCGGGTCGATCTCGGCCAGACGGCCTCGCGCGATCGCGTCGAGCAGCTCGGCGAAATCGCCCTCGATCAGCGGCATGATCGCTTCGCATTCGGGGTCGCCGAAACGGACGTTGTATTCGATCAGCTTGGGCCCTTGCTCGGTCAGCATCAGGCCGGCGTAGAGCACTCCATTGAACGGCGTGCCCGCGCGCGCGAGGGCCCGCGCCGTCGGTCGGACGATCTCGTCCATCGCGCGCCGCTCGAGCTCGGGGGTGAGCACCGGCGCCGGCGCGTAGGCGCCCATTCCGCCGGTGTTCGGCCCCGTGTCGCCTTCGCCGACGCGCTTGTGGTCCTGCGCCGACGCAAGCGGCACCGCCGTTTCGCCGTCGACCAGCGCGAACAGGCTCGCTTCCTCGCCGCTCAAAAACTCCTCGATGACCAGCGGCCCATCGCCGGCGGCGCGGATCGCCGCTTCCGCTTCGTCGCGGCTCATCGCCACGGTCACGCCTTTGCCCGCCGCGAGGCCATCGGCCTTCACGACGACCGGAATTGCAAAGCGGTCCAATGCGGCCAATGCGTCCGAGGCGTGCTCGGTGCGCACATAGTCGGCGGTGGGGATGGCGTAGGCGCGGCACAGGTCCTTGGTGAAACCCTTGGAGCCTTCGAGTTGCGCCGCGGCGGCGCTCGGCCCGAACACGGCAATGCCGGCGCTGCGGAGCGCATCGGCGACGCCGGCGACGAGCGGCGCTTCGGGCCCGACCACGACCAGGCTGATGTCGTTCTCCTGCGCAAACCGCACAACCGCCGCCGCGTCGCACGGGTCGCCGGCGACGCAGTCCGCCCACCGCGCGATTCCTGGGTTGCCGGGCATCGCCACGAGCTTGTCACAGCTCGGCGATTGCCTAAGCCGCCAGGCGAGCGCATCCTCGCGGCCGCCCGACCCCAAGAGCAGAATATTCATGGATCTCCCTGACGACACGAGCGCCGGTCTGTTAGCGAACGTCGCCCCCGGCGACAATTCGCCGCCGCTGACGGTCAGCGAGCTTTCCGGCGCGCTCAAGCGGACGATCGAGACTGCGTTCGACAAGGTCCGCGTGCGCGGCGAGATCAGCGGCTTCAAGCGCCACGCGTCGGGCCATTGCTACTTCACCTTGAAGGACGAGAACGCCTGCATCGACGCGGTGATCTGGCGCAGCAGCGCGGCGAGCCTCGCCTTCCGCCCCGAGGACGGCGCCGAAGTCATCGCCACGGGGAAGCTTACGACCTACCCGGGCCGGTCGAAATACCAGATCGCCGTCGAGCGGATGGAGCTTGCCGGCGAGGGCGCGCTGCTCGCTTTGCTCGAGCGGCGCCGCAAGGCGCTCGCCGCCGAAGGGCTGTTCGACGCCGCGCGCAAGCGCCAGCTGCCGTTCCTCCCGCGCCTCATCGGCGTCGTCACGTCGCCGACCGGCGCGGTGATCCGCGACATCCTCCATCGTCTCGAGGACCGCTGCCCGACCCGCGTCGTGCTGTGGCCGGTGCCGGTGCAAGGGGAGGGCGCGTCGGCGAGGATCGCCGAGGCGATCCGCGGCTTCCCGTCGCTCGAGCCGCGGCCCGACCTGTTGATCGTCGCCCGCGGCGGCGGCTCGATCGAGGACCTGTGGTCGTTCAACGAAGAAGAGGTCGTTCGCGCCGCGGCGGAATCGCCGATCCCGCTGATCTCGGCGGTCGGGCATGAGACCGACACGACCCTGATCGACCATGCAGCGGACCGGCGGGCGCCGACGCCGACCGCAGCGGCCGAAATGGCGGTGCCGGTGCGCGACGAGCTGCTCGGCCAGCTCGACGAGCTCGCCCACCGCGCGAGGCACTGCCTCGCCCGCCGCGCCGAGCGCTGCAGCGAGCGGTTCGACGAGGTCGGGGCGCGGCTCCCTCGTTCCCTCGCCGCCCGTGCGGGGACTGCGCGTGCCGAGCTCAACCTCGTTTCGGGAAGGCTTCGGCGTGAGTTGCTCGACCAGCGTGTGGCGCGGATGTCCGAGCGGCTCGCCGCGGCGTGGAAGATGGCCGAGCTGGCCCATCCCGAGCGGCCGCTCGGCCGCGGCTTCGTTCGGGTCACCACTCGCGACGGAAAGACGTTGATTCACGCTGCCGATGCGCGCGCCGCCCGGTCGCTGACCCTGCACTTTGGCGACGGGGACGTAGATGCCTCGGTCGACGGTGCGTCCCCCTCCTCAGCGGTTGAGCGCAAGCGAACGAAACCCTACATCGCGCCTCAGCCCGGGCTGTTCGACCCGGCAGAGGATTAGACCCAATGTTGATGAGCGGCAGCGGCAAGGCCGCGCGAGTCCATTATCTCCCCGGCACCTTCCGCATCCTTGCGGACGGCGACCATGTTGTCTGCGCCGTCACCGGCGAGCGCATCCCGCTACACGAGCTGCGCTATTGGAGCGTCGAGCGGCAGGAACCCTATGTCGACGCGGCGACCAGCCTCAGGGCCGAGCAGGAAAGCGGCAATCTTTAGCTGATCCGCTTCACCTTGAAGCCGGGCTGATGGCCGACGTTCATGAAATAGGAGCCGAGAGTGCCGCGGCTGACCACCACCTTCTCGCCACTTCTCGGCGGAAGCGCCACCGGCGTATCGTCGGTCTGCGTCCACAGCGAGCCGTCTGAGAGCTTGATCGTCAAGCCGCCGTCGGAATTCTGCCCGACACCCGCTACCGTGCCTTCGATCTGATTGAGCGCCCCGCCGCCAAGCAATCCCGCAAAACTCGGGACGGAGAAGCCGAACAGGTCGCGCTTGGCTTGCGTTGCCCGCTCCTGGTCTATCACCACCAGGTCCTTCTTCTGCAGCGCCTGCGCGATCGACCCGCTCTCCCGGTCGTAGCAGGCGAGGCGGGCGGTCGCATCGGTGATCGCGCGGCAGTTGAGCAGCGCCTGCATCGCCGCCGGAGTGCCGGTCTCAACGTGCCTTCCAAGCGCAGCCGCCGAGCCGAGCAGAGCAAGAGCGCTCCACGCCACAATGATCTTCCGCATTTTTCCGCGCCTCCCCGAGACCTCTCGACCCTACGATTAGCCACGCGAAAGGCACAAGGGAGCGCTGTTGCAAAATTGATACAGCGCATTGACAACTTTCCCTTAACCACCCGCCAAGCGTTGCCAGCGTCTCCACGCTTCACCTATCAAAAGGCGCAGTTCGGCAAAGGTACGTTTGCCGATCCACGGCAGCCGTGCCCCGTTGCTCGGCTAGTGAAGGGGAAGATTTCTATGAAGCTCGATTTCCGTCAGCGCTTGCTCACGACTACCTTGCTCGTGGGCGCAGGTGTTCTTGCCAACCCTGCCTATGCGCAGACTGTCCCGCCGCCTCCGGGCACCGGCTCGACCGTTCCTGACCAAAATCAGGCGACCAACCCGGGCGGTGCTCCGCCCACGGGTCCGGTCGAATCGACTCCGGTGCCGACGCGCAACGCGCAGGGCGCTCCGGTGCAGACTGGAAACGACATCATCATCACCGGCACGCGTATTCCGCAGCCGAACCTCACCTCGGCCGCTCCGGTCACGGTGGTCACCAACCAGGACGTGAAGCTGTCGGGTTCGACCCGCATCGAGGACGTCCTCAACCAGCTGCCGTCGGTTGAAGCCAGCCAGGGCTCGGGCGTGTCGAACGGCGCGACCGGCACCGCCACGGTCGACCTTCGCGACCTCGGCTCGAAGCGTACCCTGGTGCTGATCAACGGCCGCCGCCTCGTCCCGGGCGACCCCAACTCGACCAGCCAGGCCGCCGACCTTAACTTCATCCCGAGCTCGCTCATCAAGCGCGTCGACGTGCTGACCGGCGGCGC
>DATDDW010000073.1:0-1935 GCA_036523615.1 Sphingomicrobium sp. | reverse complement strand
GCCGTAATAGGTCATGGCCTTCCCGCCGAACTTGCCGGCGACGGGCTCGCCAGGCGCTGCTTCGAAATCGGGATCGTTGACAAGCTCGACCAGGATCTTGCCGTGCATGTCCTGGCCCTTGAAGTCATTCCAGCCGCGCTCGGGCGCGTTCACGCCGTAGCCGACGAACACGAGGGGGGCGTTAGCGATGGAGACGCTCTTCTGGCCATTGAGTGGACCGAGCACCGCGATGTCCGGGCCTTGGCGCAGCGAGACGACATTGCCGTTCTCATTGAGGCTGATGTTGGGCGTTCCGGCAATTTCGGACTGAAGCAGCGGCACCGATTGGAACCAGCTGCGCTGGCCGTTGACGAGATCGCCGCCCGGCCGAGCGCCGGCCGCCTGGAGCTGCTTGGCGATGTAGTCAATTACGGTCGGCTCGATCGCGCTGCCAGTCCCCCGCCCCTGCATCGCGTCGGATGAAATGGCCTTGTCGATTTGCGACAGCCGCTCGGTGCTGAATGGATTCGTCGAAGCGGCGGCGACGGGGACGGCGGCAAGCGTCAATGCGCTGGCGGCCATCCAACGATAGCTATTCACTGGAACTCTCCGCTGGGCATGGTGAGGCAACTCGCCGAGAGACGGCCAGCGCCGCAAAAGGTTGCAACAGCGGCTTTTAGTGTGCGGCCGGCGCGGAAGTCCCTTCAAGGGAAGCGACCGGCTGTCCGCCGCCGTTGGTGCGGTAGCGGTCGAACCAGGCGAGGATCGCGCTGGCTTTGGCCGCTGCCTGGCTCGGACGCGCCGCGATTCCGCCGTGGCTTGCGCCGGGCACCTTCACCAGCGCGGTGGGAATGCCGCGCAGCTGCAGCGCGGTATAGAGCTGCTCGGCTTCGCTGACCGGCGTGCGGTAATCCTCGCCGCCGACAACCACGAGCGTCGGAGTCTTGACGTTGCCCACCAGGCTCAGCGGCGAATATTTCCAATAGCCCTGCGGGTCTTCCCACGGCCGCTCCTTGCGCCAGCCAGGCGAGAAGCCGGCGGCGAAGTCGGTGGTCAGCGCAAAGCTCGCGAGGTCGATCACCGGCTTCTGGCTCGCCGCGGCACGGAAGCGGTCGGTCTTGCCGACGATCCAGGCGGTGAGCACGCCGCCGCCCGAGCCGCCGGTAACGAAGAGATTGTTTGGATCGACGTGGCCGGTGGCGATCGCAGCGTCGACGGCGCTCATCAGGTCGTCATAGTCGTGGCCGGGGTAATTCTTGTCGATCTGGTCGGCGAATTGCTGCCCGTAGGAGGTGGATCCGCGCGGATTGGCGAACACCACGACATAGCCGTGCGCCGCATAGAGCTGGTCGTCGGTCGAGAAGCTCGGCCCGTACGACGCCCACGGACCGCCGTGGATTTCGAGGATCATCGGATATTTGCGCGCCGAATCGAAGTCCGGCGGAGTGACCATCCATGCATCGATCGGCCGCTGGTCGAAGCTCGAGCGCACCGGCAGCTTCTGCAGCTGGGCCATCGCCTTGGAATTGAGGTCCTGGTTGAGGTGCGTCAGTCGCCGCAGTCCGGATGGGGCAGCGACGGCGACCTCCGACGGGTGAAGCGGATCGCCCGCGGTGACGGCGACGACTCCGTTTCGCGACACGCTATACTCGCCGCCTGAATAAGGCCGGTCGAGGCCCGACCCGGTGAGGCCGCTCGCGATTTCGCGGATCGAGCCGTCGAGCCCGACGCGCTCGACCTTGTTGGTGGCATGATCCTCGACCTGCACGTAGATCGAACGGCCGTCGGCGGCCCACACCGGATTGTTGACGGGGCGATCTAGCCCGGCAGTCAGCAGATGTGCCCCTGAGCCGTCGAGGTTCATCACGTAGAGCTTGGAATCCTGGTACGCGCGTCCGCTTTCGTCATAGCCGGCGTAAGCCACCAGGCGGCCGTCGGGTGAAACGGCGGGCGAGA
>DATDDW010000072.1:0-8340 GCA_036523615.1 Sphingomicrobium sp. | reverse complement strand
GCCGATGGAGAGTGACGATGACCGACAAGCTTCCGCGCGTATCGAGACGCGACTTCCTCTTCGCCGCGGCGGTCGGCGGCGGCGCGCTCGTTGGCTCCGCCCTGACCAGTTCGCCCGCCCAGGCCGGCGGCAAGATCGCGCAGAAGGCGGTGAAGTATCAGCCGACGCCCAAGGGCGCTCAGCGCTGCGACAATTGCGCGCTGTGGCAAGCGCCGAATTCTTGCAAGCTGGTCGACGGCATCATTGCCGCTTCGGGCTGGTGCGTCCTTTATAAGAAGAGCTGACCGACCAAGCGGGGCTGGGTCGTCGAGCGTTCAGGTTGAAGCTTCGGAATTGCGCTTATATAGCCGCCCGCTCAGCGGAGACGTGGGTGAGTGGCTGAAACCAGCGGTTTGCTAAACCGCCGTACGGGGGATTCCCGTACCGAGGGTTCGAATCCCTCCGTCTCCGCCACCTCCCGGTAAAGAAACTTCCATCCCTTCGGGCGAGTTGCCGGACTTCCCGCTTTCTGTAGATTGCGCTGCAACTGGGGAGAGTGTGGTTGGCGAGCCTGGAGCTCAAAGGCGTTCGCAAGTCGTTCAACGGGACGCCCGTGCTCGACGATGTCGACCTTTCCGTCGAGCGCCGCGAGTTCGTCGCCTTCCTCGGCCCGTCGGGCTCGGGCAAATCGACGTTGCTACGCATCATTGCGGGCCTCGAAAGCGCCGACGCCGGCGAGATTTCGCTCGAGGGCAAGCGCATCGAACGGCTGCCGCCGAGCGAGCGCGGGGTGGCGATGGTGTTCCAGAGCTACGCGCTCTACCCGCACATGAGCGTGCGCGAGAACATGGCGTTCGGGCTGCGCAACGCGCGCGTTCCCCAGGCCGAGATCGAGCGCCGCGTCGCCGAGGCCGCCGAGGTGCTCGAGATCACCCAGCTGCTCGACCGCAAGCCGGCCGAAATGTCGGGCGGCCAGCGCCAGCGCGTGGCGATCGGCCGCGCGCTGGTGAAGGAGCCGAAGTTGTTCCTCTTGGACGAGCCTCTGTCGAACCTCGACGCGGCGCTACGCCTGCGCACCCGCGTGGAGCTCGCGCAATTGAAGCAGCGCGTCGATGCGCCGGTGATCATGGTCACTCACGACCAGGCCGAAGCGATGACTCTCGCCGACCGCATCGTCGTCATCAACGACCGCCGGATCCAGCAGGTCGGCCGCCCGATGGAAATCTACAACCGCCCGGCGAACATCTTCGTCGCCCAGTTCGTCGGCTCGCCGGCGATGACCCTGCTGCCGGCGGAGCTGGCCGACGGCACGGGCGAGTTCGCCAAGTTGCGGCTCGGCGACGGGACTTTGGTCACGACCAAGGTCAAGCGTGAGAAGCTGCCCGCGGGTCCGCTGCGCCTCGGCCTCAGGCCCGAGGCGGTGCGCGTCGGCGGCGGCGCCAAAGCCAAATCGAAAGCGACGGTGCAGCTGGTCGAGCGGCTCGGCGACCGCACGCTGGTCTATGCGCAGCTTAGCGACGGCCAGCCGATCGTCGGCGAGGACGAAGGGCAGAGCCCGCTCAAGATCGGCGATTCTGTCGCGCTGACGATCGACGGCGCGGCGGCGCACGTCTTCGGCCCCGATGGCGCGGGCCACCACCGGGCCGACGCATGACCAGCGAGCGGGACTGGCGGGGGCTGCTGTTCGTCGCGCCGTTCCTGCTGCTTTATTCGCTGATCCTGATCTTCCCGCTGCTGCGCGGCGTGTGGCTCAGCCTCAACCAGGTCGACCTGTTCGGCAACGGCCATTTCGTCGCCGCCGACAATTACGTGCGGCTGGTGCACGATCCGATCTTCGGCACGTCGCTGATCAACACCTTCGAAGTGACGCTGATGATCGTGCCGGTGCTGACGGTGATCGCGCTGGCGCTGGCGCTGGCGCTCAACCGCGGCGGCAAGTCGGCGGCGATCTTCCGCGGCATCTTCTTTTCCTCGGCGGTGCTGTCGGTGACCATCGTCACCCTGATCTGGCGCTTCGTGCTCGCGCCCGACGCGGGGTTGCTCGGCGACGTGTGGCGCGGCATTGGCTGGGACCCGCTGCCGTTTCTCAGCGACGAGCATCTCGTGCTCCCGGCGCTCGCCATCACCACCATCTGGTGGTCGGTCGGCTTCCCGATGCTGCTGTTCCTCGCCGGACTCCAGCAGATCCCGCAGGACATGTACGAAGCTGCCGCCCTCGACAACGCCGGGCGCTGGACGACCTTCTGGCGCATCACGCTGCCGTCGCTGAGGCGCACGCTCGTGTTGGTGGTGATGTTGCAGACGGCTGCGCAGCTGCAGCTGTTCGGCCAATCGCAATTGCTCACGGCCGGCGGGCCGAGCGGGGCATCGCGCACGGCGGTGCTGTTCCTGTTCGAAAGCGCCTTCGGCCGATGGGAGCTCGGCTATGCGAGCGCGGCGGCGGAAGTCTTGTTCCTGATCATCCTTGCGGTCACCCTGACGCAATATTGGGCGACCGGCAGAGCGACGGCGGCGCAAGGTGGCCGCTGAGCTTCGCCGCGGCCGCCTGACGCTGCCCGGCTGGGCCGGGCTGAGCCTCGGCGCGCTTATCATGCTCGCGCCTTTGGTGTGGGCGCTGCTGCTCTCGCTCAAGAACAATGCCGCGCTGGTCGGGCACAGCGAAGCAGCGCTGCACGGGCCCTACACGCTGCAGAATTATGCGGCGATCTTCGGCAACAGCCTGACCACGCGCTGGCTCTTGAACAGCGCCATCGTCGCGCTCGGCCAAACCGCAGGCGTGCTCGCGCTGGCGAGCCTCGCCGGCTATGGCTTCTCGCGGCTCGACTTCCCGTTGAAGCGGATGCTGTTCGTTTTCGTCCTGCTCGGTCTTGCGATCCCCAGCCAGGCGGTGATCCTGCCCCAGCACCAGCTGTTCGCCTGGCTGCATCTGCACAACAGCTATCCGGGGCTGATCCTTCCCGGGCTGGTCGCGCCGTTCGGCGTGTTCTTCATGACTACGTATATGCGCGGCATCCCGCGCGAGCTCGACGAAGCGGCGATGCTCGACGGAGCGTCGCGCTGGACGATCTTCTGGAAGGTGATCCTGCCGCTCACCATTCCGGCGCAATCGACGCTCGCGGTGTTCACGTTCCTCGGCGCGTGGAACGATTATTGGTGGCCGCTGATCAGCGCGACCCGGAGCAACATGTACACGCTGACCGTTGGCCTTGCCGCGGCGCAGATGAATTATGCGCAGACGAGCGGGCTCGGCTATTTGATGGCGCAGGCGGTGTTCGCCTCGATCCCCATCTTCATCGTCTACATCATTTTCCAAAAGCAGATCGTTCGCGCGATGGCGGGAACCGCGGTGCGATGAAGCGCGGCGCGGCGGTATTGCTGGCGCTGCTGATGCTGTCGAGCTGCGCGCGCGCCGACCACAAGACGCATCTTTATCTGCAACGCTTCTTCGGCGAGTGCGGCGCGGATTACGGCGGCAGCACCGACATCGCCAAGGCCGAAGGCGAATGCGGGATCATCACCTCGCTGGTGAACCGCTTCAACGCCGAGAACCCGGACGTCGAGGTCGACGTCAATGTCGTCGCCTGGCCGGGCTACCCGCAGCTTACCGCGCAAATGGCCGCGCGCGATCCGCCCGACCTGGTGACGATGCACGAAGGCGTGATCACCGATTATGCCGCGACGCACCTGCTCGAGCCGGTCGACAGCTATTTGCAGCAGGCGGGGATTTCGCCGGACCAGTTCACCGACGCGGCGCGGCGCGGCGTCACCATTGGCGGCCATGTCTACGGCCTGCCGTGGGATACGCATGGCGGGCTGTTCCACGTCAACACGGCGCTGTTCGCCAAGGCTGGACTGATGCGCGGCGGCAAGCCGGTGATGCCGAACTCGGCCGCCGAGCTGATCGCCCAGGCGCATCAGTTCGAGCAGCGCACGGGCAAGCCATATCTCATCCAAAGCAACGTCGCCGACCCGGCGTTCGCCGCGCGCAACCTCTACACCTACATGATGGCGCAAGGCGCGGTGCTGTTTCCCGATCCGAAGCACATCCGCTTGAACACGCCGATCGGGAACGAAGTCGCCAATTATTTCCGGCGCATCAATGTCGAGCAGCTGGGCACGCAGAACATGGATACTCCGGCCGCGATCGCCGCCTTCATCAACGGCGAAGGCGGCATCTATCCCACAGGCACGTGGATGATCGGCTCGTTCCAGCAGGAAGCGACGACGCCGGGTCGGCCGCTGTACAACAGCTACGCCGTCTTCCCGTACCCGCACCTGTGGGGCGCCTCGGTCGAATATGTGAGCGGCCATGCGTGGGTCGTGCCGGCGCGCAAGCGCAGCCCTGAGCAGCGGGCAGCCATTGCGCGGTTCTTCAAGTTCATGGCCGCGCACAATTACGACTGGGCGCGGACGGGCCACATCCCGGCGTTCAAGGCGATCCTCGACGACCCGCGGTTCAAGGCGCTGCCGCATCGCGCCGACATCGCGCCGCTCGCGCAAATGGGCCGGCCGTTGCCGAGCTACGTGCTGCGCCAGAACGCGATCGAGGGGATTGTCGGCGAAGAAGCGGCGGCGGCATTCACCGGCCAAAAGCCGATCCCCAGAGCGCTCGCCGACGCCGAGCGCCGGGTCGACGATATGCTCGCGCAGGTCGACTGAACGGCGACTGTCCTAATCTTGATCAGTGTTGCGTGATTGCTGCTTGTAAGTTTCTGAACACCCGTCATACCTTCCTCATCTAACTGTTTGTCGCTGAAGGGGGCTTCATATGCGGCGTGGAACCGGTTTCTTGTGGTCGACGAGTGCACTGACCGCGATGTTTGTCACGGCACCTGCCGCCGCTCAGGATCAGCCATCACCGCCAAATCCCGCGGCAACGGCGCAGCAGAATCCTGCCACTCCCGCGCAAAATGCCGATGCTCCGCAAAGCCCCGCGGCATCAGGCGGAAGCGATCAGAACACGATCGTCGTTACGGGCCAGCGGCGCGCGTTGCAGTCCGCGCGCAACGTCAAGCGCAACAGTCCGCAGATCGTCGACGCGATCGTCGCCGCCGACATCGGCAAGCTGCCCGACATCGCCGTGTCGGATACGGCCGCACGCATCCCGGGCATCCAAGTGACGCGCGAGCGCGGCGAAGCGGACCGGGTGCTGCTGCGCGGCCTCGACCGCTCGTTCTACGCGACCACCTACAACAGCCGTGACATCTTCACTGCGGAAACGCGCTCAGTCGCGCTGCAGGATTTCCCGTCGGGCGCGATCGCCGCACTCGAAGCGTTCAAGACGTCGACCGCCGATTTGATCGAGCCGGGCATCGCCGGCCTGGTCAACGTCCGCTCGCGCCGCCCGTTCGACTTCAAGGGTTTCGAAGTCAACGGCTCATTCTGGGAGCTGCACCCGCGCCAGGCGCACGGCTGGTATCCCAACGGCAATCTGTTGATCACCGACCGCTGGCACGTCGGCGACGAGGGAGAAATGGGGGCGCTGCTCAATTTCTCCTACACCAAGCTCCACTATCTCGATTCGATCATTTCGAACGCTTACTTCGTCGCTCCCGGGCCGGCCGGAGGACGCCTGCCCGACTGGCCGTTCATCGAATATGACGAAGCGACGCGCACGCGGCCCTCGCTCAACGGCGCGATCCAGTGGCGGCCGACGCCTGACTTTGAATTGTACGCTGAAGGCTTGTGGCAGGGCTTCCGCCACGAAATCCAGGACCGCCATTTCGAGCAGCCGATCTGGGGCGGCGCGTCGTACACCAACCTGACCTTCCAGCCCGGCACCAACCTCATCGAGAGCGGCACCGTGTTCAACCCGCGGCGCGGCGAAGGCTGGCAGGGCGGCACCTTCAACAAGACCAACACCTATCAGTTTGCGCTCGGCGGCCGTTACGACGCCGGGCCGCTGCGGGTCACTGCCGACATTGCGCGTACCGACAGCACCTTCACCGGTTCGACGGAGAGCGTCGACTACCGGCTGTGCGGCGTCGTTCCGGGCAATGCCGATCCGTTCAATTGCGGCCAGACCGTCAATTTCACGATTGGCGCGCCGGGCGACATCCCCACCTTCGAGCTCGTTGGGTTCGACCCGGCGAACCCAGCCAATTACGCGTTCCGCGGCCTGTTCGAAGAGAACCAGATCGCCAAGGGCAAGGATTGGCAGGGCCGGCTCGACTTCGAATACCAAACCGGCATGCAGTTCCTGAGCAAGCTGCAATGGGGCGTTCGCTACGTCGATCGCAACGCCAGCCGCCACTATGGCAGCCGCTACAACACCAGTCGGTTCGGCACCGCTATCACCGACGTTCCGCTCGACTATGAGCTGTTCAGCCCCGGATTCATCGGCGCCGACAACCCGCCGTTCCCGACCACCTGGCTGGCGCCGACCTATTCGAGCATCCGCAACAATCTCGATGCGCTGAGGACCTTCGCCGGCTACCCGACGACTCCGGCTCCGTTCGACCCGACTGCAAGCTTCCACGGCAACGAGAAGAGCCTCGCCGGCTACGTGCAGGGCAATTGGGGCTTCGACCTTGGCGGCATGAGCGTCGATGGCCAAATCGGCGTGCGCGGCGTGCACGTGAAGCGCAACATCAGCGGCACTGCGCGTGACGAGAACGGGGCGCTCGCGCCGGTGAGCGACACACGCAGCGAAACCTACTGGCTGCCGAACATCAATGCTCGCCTCCATTTCACTCCGGAGCTGCAGCTGAGGCTTGCGGCGACGAAGACGAGGACGCGCCCGCAGTTCAACGATCTGAGCCCGTCCGTGAGCATCGGGCGGCCCCCGGGATCGTGCGGTCCGACCACGCCATGCGAAGCCACCGCCAACAGCGGCAACCCGAACCTCAGGGACCTCAAGTCGACCAATTACGACGGGAGCCTCGAATATTATTTCTCGGCCACGGGCTTCGCCGCACTGGGCGTTTTCGACCACGAGCTCGAAGGCTTCGTTACTCCCTCGTCTTCGACGAGCGGCACCGTCGACGGCTTCCCTCTGCGCGTGTTTGCGCCGATCAACTCGGGCAAGGGCCATGTGCGCGGTTTCGAAGCCCAGGTGAATACCTTCTTCGACTTCGGCGGTGTCCCGGATTGGCTGCGCTCGTTCGGCGTCCAGGCCAACGTCACGCACATCAGCCACGGCGCGAAATATCCGCGGCCGATTACCATCGCCGGGTGCCCCTTCGCGGATCCGAACCTTTGCACCCGCCTGACCAGCGACCCGACGAGCGAGATCACCCGGCCGCTGCTCAACGTGTCGAAATGGTCGTACAACGTCATCGGCATGTTCGAGCGTGGACCGGCGTCGGTCAGGCTCGCTTACAACAAGCGCAGCTCCTATTGGGCCGACTGGTCTGAGCGCGCGGATTTCTCCGCCGGTGCCGTGGCGGTGCCCGGAGGCGCGGTCATCTGGCAGCCGTACATCCTGCGCCAGAAGGTCCACGAACCGGGCCGCCTCGACCTGTCAGCGAGCTATACGTTCATGGACCGCTTCACCATCTTCGGCGACTGGACCAACATCTTGTCGAAGCCGCAGAAGGTCGACTTGGTGCGCATGGATCCGACCGGAACTGTGTTCGATCCTGGCACCAGTAACATCGTAAGCTTCGCGTGGCGCGCCCGCTACACCGAGCGCATCCTGTCGCTCGGCGTGCGCTTCCGCTTCGGCGGCGGCGAACCGCGCCCGGCGCCGGTTGCTCCGGCCTATGTGCCGCCGCCACCGCCGCCGCCGGAAGCTGCGCCTCCTCCGCCTCCGCCTCCGCCTCCGCCACCGCCGGCGCCGACACAGCGCGGCCAGCGCGGATAGCGCGACAGACGTAAGGCGATAGGCCGCGGCTTACCGGCCACGGCCTATCGCGCTTGCCTCGCCGCCCAGCGCGTGCAGGATGGCCGCATGAGCGATCAGGCGATCAGGAAGCTGGTCATCGTCGGCGGCGGCACCGCAGGTTGGATGGCCGCCGCGGCCTTTTCGACGCTGCTCGCCACCGGCTCGATCGAGATCATCCTCATCGAATCCGACGAGATCGGGACGGTCGGCGTCGGCGAAGCGACGATCCCGCCGCTGATCAGCTTCAATGAGATGCTGGGCGTGAATGAGGACGAGTTCGTCGCGGCGACGCAGGGCACGTTCAAGCTCGGCATCGAGTTCGTCGACTGGGGCGCGATCGGCGAGCGCTATTTCCATCCGTTCGGAAGCCATGGCGCGGACTTCAACGGGCTGCATTTCCACCACCTCTACCTGCGCCAGGCGAAGCGCTCGCCGATGCCCGACATCCGCGAGTGGTCGATGAGCGGCGTTGCCGCGGAGCTCGGGCGCTTTGCCCGGCCCGGCGCCGGAGCGCGGCTGCCGCTGTCGCAGCTGGT
>DATDDW010000071.1:0-4811 GCA_036523615.1 Sphingomicrobium sp. | reverse complement strand
CTGGGCGGCGGTGCCCATGCGCCCCGAGACGATGCGCAGCAGCCGGTTCGACAGGTCCTCGAGGTCGTGCATCCGCTCGCGCAGCAGCGGGTCGTCGATCTCCTGCATCCGCGCGCGGGTGCGCTGATGGACCCGCTCGATCGCCGCCTCGGCGGTGAGGCCGCTGTCGATCGCCGCGTTGATCCGCCGCGACCAGCCCTCGTCGTAGGCAAACATGCGGTAGGTCTCGAGGATCTCCTGGTGCTCCCCGGTGGTGCCGAACTCGGCCTCGCGCGCCATATTGTCGATCTGCTCGCGCATCTTGCGGAAGGCGCCGTAGACGCGCTCGCGCTCGGCCTCGGTGTCTTCGGCGACGGTATGCTCGACGACGATCCTCGGCTCGTGGAAGACGGCGACGCCCTTGGCCATGCCAGCGACGAGGCGCAGCCCGGAGAGACGCAGCGGCCCTGCGCTGCGCAGGCGGCTGCGGCGCGCGCCGTCGACGAGCCGCGCTCCGGCGAGCATCTCCGACAGCACCATCGCGACCGTCTGCAGCGCCTCGATCTCGACATCCTCGTAGCCGCGCGGCTCGGCATGCTGGACGGCGAGCACCCCGATCGGGCTTTCGAGCCGAACGATGGGCACGCCGGCAAAGCTGTGGAAGCGCTCTTCGCCCGTCTCCGGGCGATAGGCGAAGGCCGGGTGCTCGGCCGCCTCGGCGAGGTTGAGGACGCGCCCCTCGGCGGCGATCGTCCCGACCAGGCCTTCGCCCATCCTGAGCCGCGTGACGTGCACGGCTTCCTTGCGCAGGCCATGGGTGGCGAAGAGCTCGAGGACGTTGTCGCGCAACAGGTAGATCGAGCAGACGTCGCTGCCCATCGCCGCGGCGATCAGATCGACGACATGGTCGAGCTTGGCCTGGGCCGAGCCGCGCTTGGCCATGATCTCGTGCAGACCCGTGAGGATCTCGCGAGCGGAGGCAGCGGCGGTGGTGGCCATGGGGCAAGCGCTAACAGAATCCGGCGGGCCAATCCAAGGCGGAGAGGCGGCCTGATCAACTTCGTCCAGAACGGACCAAGCGCAAATGGCCGTTTACGCCACGGCCGTTATTCCAGGGTCCAATTCCAGTGGGGATCGCGCACATGATCCAGATCGAGAGCTTGCGGCGGCAGCACGATGCAGCCGAGGAGATGGCCGGCCGAGATCATCACGATCGCCGCCTCGTACGCGGGCTATGATGACGCGGCGCGGCTGGCGCAGCTGATCGGCAACCTCCACGCCTTGCTCCGCGTCCACTTCGCTTATGAGGATTCGGTCCTCTACCCGACGATGATCAAGTGCAGCGACGCAAAGGCGGCAGCCACGGCCGCCGAGTTCGAGGCGGAGATGGGGCAACTCGCCGTGCAGTTCGAGGAGTTCGCGCGGCGCTGGTCGACCGCGCATGCAATCGCCGAGAGTTACGAGTGCTTTCGCGAGCAGTCGATCGTGATTCTGGGCGCTCTCGGGGCGCGGATAGAGCGCGAGAACGACCTGCTTTACCCGCTCGTGCACCGGGCCACCGGCACTCGGGCCGCCTGGTCGCCAGTGAGAGCATCGGACGCCGCCCGCGGCGCCCGATGCTCAACAATCAATCATGCGGCTTCCGAAACCCTGAACGATACGATCTGGTCGCCGACCGAGGCTTCGACATAGCCGTGTTTGTCGATGGTCAGCTCGTACGGCCGGCCGAGCCGGTCATACCCGCGAACGCGGGTCGTCCCGCGGGCGTCGGTCGCCTGCGAATAGCGGCCGATCTTGGCCGCAATATCCGAACTCACCCGGACCGTCTGGGCCGGCCCTTCGGCAACCGGCGTCAAACCCAAAGCAACGGCCACAACTGCAGTCATCATCATCACGCTTACTCCTAATCATCGCAGCGGAAATGCTACGCGACACCCCCATCTCAAGAAGCGTGCCAAACGGGAAAAGCGTTCGTCGTGAACGGGTTAGGGATAAGTCGGCGAGGCGACACTTGGCGTCTTGCGCTATATCTTAGTAATACACGCGGATGCCTTTCGAGCTCGATCGCCCCTATTCCCTCGCCGACGCGCAGGTCGACTTCTTCCGCGACAACGGCTTCGTCCGGCTGAAGCACGTCTTCAGCGCGGAACAGCTCGCGCATTACGGTCCCGAGATCACGCGGCTGACGCTCGAGAGGAGCAGCGGCGCGCGGCCGCTCGCCGAGCGCTCGACCTACGGCAAGGCGTTCCTGCAAATCACCAACCTGTGGGAGCAAAGCGGGCTCGCGCGCGAGTTCGTGTTCAGCAAGAGGCTAGCGCGGATTGCCGCCGAGTTGCTCGAGGTCGGGGGCGTGCGGCTGTACCACGATCAGGCGCTGTACAAGGAGCCGGGCGGCGGGTTCACGCCGGCGCATGCCGACCAATATTACTGGCCGCT
Organism: Sphingomicrobium sp.; assembly: GCA_036523615.1. Taxonomy (GTDB): domain Bacteria; phylum Pseudomonadota; class Alphaproteobacteria; order Sphingomonadales; family Sphingomonadaceae; genus Sphingomicrobium. Next base: position 2,396 of record DATDDW010000071.1, on the reverse strand, counting down.
GGCGAGCGATCGCTGCGTTACCGCCTGGGTGCCGCTGCAGGCGGTGCCCGAGGAGATGGGGCCGATCGGCTTCTACGCCGGGAGCCATCGGTTCGAGTCCGGCCGCGACGTGCCGATCTCCGACGAGAGCGAGGCGCGGATCGGCGCCGAGATGGAGCGGCAGCAATTTCCGCTGATCAACGATCCGTTCGAGCTCGGGGAGGTGAGTTTCCATTCCGGCTGGACCTTCCATCGCGCCGGGCCGAACCGGACCGACCGGCCGCGTTCGGTGATGACCATCATCTACATGGACAGCGAGATGCGCCTGGCGGAGCCGTCACCGGGGCAGCGGGACGACCGCGATGCTTTCTGCCCCGGCGTCGATGTCGGCGACGTGATCGCGACGCCCAAAAACCCGCTGCTCTACGAGCGCGTCAGCGCGACAGGTTGAGCGCCACTGCCGCGCGGATCAGCGCCTTGAACGCGGCTTCGTCGATGCCCTCCCCCTCGCGAATGTCGATCGCGCGGCGCGTATTCCCCTCGAGGCTCGAGTTGAACAGGCCCGACGGATCCTCGAGCGAGGCGCCCCTGGCGAAGGTCAGCTTCACTTTGTCCTTGTACGTCTCGCCGGTGCAGATGATGCCGCCGTGTGACCAGGTGGGCACGCCCGCCGGGTTCGAGGGCTTCTTCCACTTCGCATCCTCGACCGCCTCCGGGTCGGCCTCGCTGATCAGCCGGCGAATGCGATCGAGCATGTCGTGGCGCCAGTCGGCCATGCCTAGCCCCTGCTCTCCAGCGCCGCCGCGGCCTCGTCGACCAGCTCCTGGATGATCGCCGCCACGGGCTCCTCGCGGTTGACCATGCCGACCGACTGCCCGGCCATCACCGAGCCGCTCTCGACGTCGCCGTCGATCACCGCCCGCTTGAGCGCGCCCGCCCAATAATGTTCGATCTGCAGCTGCGCCTCGGCCATCTCGATCGTGCCCTCGTCGAGTTTCTGCGCGACTTCGCGCTGCTTGGCGGCGAAATTGACCATTTCCTGGTTCTTGAGCGCACGCACCGGGATCACCGGCAGCCGCGGGTCGATCTGGACCGATGGAATCGCATCGCGCGCGGAAGCGCGGATGAACGCTTTCTTGAAATTGGGGTGGGCGATGCACTCCTGCGCGCAGACGAAACGCGTGCCGAGCTGGACGCCGACCGCCCCCATTTCGAGGTAAGCGGCGATCGCCTCGCCGCGGCCGATGCCGCCGGCGATGAACACCGGAATGTCCTTGCTGACGACGGGCAGGATCTCCTGCGCCAGCACGGAAGTGGAGACCGGGCCGATATGCCCGCCCGCCTCCATGCCTTCGATCACCAGCGCATCGACGTTGGAGCGCATCAGCTTCTTCGCCAGCGCGAGCGCCGGGGCGAAGGCCATTAGCCTGGCGCCGCTCGCCTTGACCTTGTCGAGCGCCCAGCCGGGCGGCAGCCCCCCGGCGAGGACGACGTGGCCGACATTGTGCCTGACGCAGACGTCGATCAGCTCGGCGAGGTCAGGGTGCATGGTGATGAGGTTGACGCCGAACGGGCGCGAGGTGCGCGCCTTGGTCTCGGCGATCTCGGTGTCGAGCAGATCGGGGCTCATCGCGCCGCAGGCAATCACCCCGAAACCGCCGGCGTTGGAAATCGCCGAGACGAGGTGGCGCTCGGAAATCCAGCTCATCGCCCCGCCCATGATGGCGACGTCGCAGCCGAGGAATTCGGTGCCGCGGTGCATCAGCTCCTTGAGGCGCTTGTGACCGGCCGAAGCGTGGACGGCGCGAGGCTCGGCGATCAGCCCTTCCCCGCTCACGCCGCTTGCTCCTGATCCAGGCCGAAGGCGGTGTGCAGCACGCGCACCGCAAGATCGAGCTCGGCCTCGGCGATCAGCGCGCTGACCTTGATCTCGCTGGTCGAGACGGCGAGCAGGTTGATGCGCCGCTCGGCCAGCACTTCGAACATCTTCGCGGCGAGCTGCGGGTTGGAGCGGATGCCGACGCCGACGATGCTGACCTTCGCGACCGCATCGTCGTGGATCAGCCGATCGTAGCCGATGTCGGCCTTGCGGCCTTCGATCACGGCGATGGCCTGGGCGAGGCTCGCGCGCGGCACCGTGAAGGTGAGGTCCGAGGCGCCCGTGTCGGGAGTCGCGGCGTGGACGATCATGTCGACCTGGATACCCGCCTCGGCGATCGGCGCGATCACGGTGGCGACAGTGCCGGGCTGGTCGGGCACGCCGGTCAGGGTCACCCGCGCCTCGTTCCGGTCGGCGGCGATGCCGGCGATGAGATTGCGTTCCATCTGCTCTCCTGTGAGCTCGGCGACGATGTCGGTGCCTGGCCTGTCCTCGAAGGCTGACAATACGCGCAGCGGCAGCTTCTCGCGCATCGCCA
>DATDDW010000070.1:0-3409 GCA_036523615.1 Sphingomicrobium sp. | reverse complement strand
GACGAAACTGCGCTGGAGCCCTCGAGTGACGAGGACCGGATCACTCATAGCGCAGCACCTGCACCGGGTCGGTGCTTGCCGCCTTGTAGGCGGGATAGAGCGTCGCCAGGAACGACAGCACCAGCGCCGTCACCACGATCGCCGTCACTTCGACCGGATCGGTTTTGGACGGCAGCTCGGTCAGCATGCGGATGCTCGGGTCCCACAGGTTCTGGCCCGTCAGCGACTGGATCGCGTCGACCACATTCTGGCGGAAATAGAGGAAGATCGCGCCGAGGATGATGCCGAGCACGATGCCGAGCGAGCCGATCGTCACTCCGACGGTCATGAACACGCGCATCATGCCTTTGCGGCTGGCGCCCATGGTGCGGAGGATGGCGATGTCGTGCGTCTTCGCCCGCACCAGCATGATCAGCGAGGAGAGGATGTTGAACACCGCGACGAGGACGATCAGCGAGAGCACGATGAACATCGCCACCCGCTCGACCTCGAGCGCGTCGAACAACGCCGAGTTCATCTGCCGCCAGTCGACGATCATGGCCCGGCCCTGAACGAGGCGCTGCAGCGGCGCGACGATTTGCGCCACCTTGTCGGGGTTGCTCGTCTGCAGCTCGATATCGCCGATCTGGTCGCCCATCAGCAGCAGCTGTTGAGCGTCCTGCATCGGCATGACGACGAAGATCTTGTCGTAGTCGGCAACGCCGATCTCGAACACCGCGCCGACGGTATAGGTGACCTCGCGCGGAACCGTCCCCACCACTGTCGAGCGGCCTTCAGGGTTCCACAAAGTGATCTGGCTGCCCGGGTAGGCCCCGAGCGTGTCGGCGAGGCGCGAGCCGATCGCCACGCGATTGCTGCCGGGCAGGATCGACTTGATGTCGCCCGCGAGCACGTTGCCGGTGATGGTCCTGTTGCTGCGGATGTCCTCGACGCGCATGCCGCGGACCACCACGCCCTCGAAGCGGCCGTTGGCCGTCGCCATGAGCGGGGTCTCGATCAGCGGCACGGCCGAAGTCACGCCCGGCGTCTTCTTCGCCGCATCGGCGATCTGCTGCCAATTGCTCAAGCGGCCGTCATAGCCCTGGACCACAGCGTGGCCATTCAAGCCGACGATCTTGTCGAACAGCTCGGCGCGGAAGCCGTTCATCACGCTCATCACGATGATCAGCGCAGCGACGCCCAGCGCGACCGCGATGAGGCTGATCGTCGCGACGAGGAAGATGAAGCCTTCGCCCTTGCCCGGGAGAAGATAGCGGCGGGCGAGCATCCGCTCGGCGCGGTTGAGGATCATTCGGTTAGCCTCGCGACGGCGGATTCAAGGCTGAGCTCCTCGCGCTCGCCGGTTGAACGGCGCTTTAATTCGACCGTGCCGGCGGCAATGCCGCGGGGGCCGACGACCAGCTGCCAGGGCAGGCCGATGAGGTCCATCGACGCGAGCTTGGCCCCGCCGCGTTCGTCGCGATCGTCGTACAGCACCTCGATCCCCACGCCTGTCAGCTGCGCGTACAGCGCGTCGGCGGCGTTCCGGCTCGGCTCGTCGTCGGCGCGCATGGTGACGATCCCGACGCACCACGGCGCGACGGCCTCGGGCCAGATGATCCCCGCGTCGTCGTGGCTCGCCTCGATGATCGCGCCGACCAGCCGCGACACGCCGATGCCGTAGCTGCCGCCTACCGGATGCACCGGCTCGCCTCCGCGGCCGCTCACGGTGAAGCCCAAGGGCTTGGTATATTTGTCGCCGAAGTAGAAAATGTGCCCGACCTCGATCCCCCGCGATTGGCGCAGGTCGGCGCCGAGCTCCGCCTCGAGCCTCTCGTCGCGCTTCTCGTCGGTCGCCGCATAATCGGCGGTCATCGACTCGACGAACGCCTGCAGCGCCGCTGGATCCTCGGCGTCGACCGCATAGTCCTCGGCCGGGCGAAGCGTCTCCCAGCTCTTGTGGAAGAAGACTTCGCTCTCCCCCGACGGCGCGAGAATGATGAACTCGTGACTGAGGTCGCCGCCGATCGGGCCGGTATCGGCCTGCATCGGAATCGCGCGAAGTCCCATTCGTGCGAACGTGCGCAGATAAGCGACGAACATCTTGTTGTAGCTGATCCGCGCGCCCGCTTCGTCGAGATCGAAGCTGTAGGCGTCCTTCATCAGGAACTCGCGCCCCCGCATCACGCCGAAGCGCGGGCGGATCTCGTCCCGGAACTTCCACTGGATGTGGTAGAGCGTTCGCGGCAGGTCGCGGTAGCTCTTGATCGACCCCTGCAGGATCGCGGTCAGCATGTCCTCGTTGGTGGGCCCGTAGACCAGCTCGCGGTCCTGGCGGTCGGTGATCCGCAGCATCTCCGGGCCGTAGGCGTCGTACCTGCCGGTCGCGCGCCAATAATCGGCCGCCTGGAGCGTCGGCATCAGCATCTCGAGCGCCCCGGCGCGGTCCTGCTCCTCACGCACGATCTGCTCGATATTCTTCAAGACCCGAAAGCCGAGCGGCAGCCAGGCATAGATTCCCGCCGCGGTCTGCCGCACCAGCCCGGCGCGGAGCATCAACTTGTGGCTGACGATCTGGGCGTCGGCGGGGCTTTCCTTGAGCAGCGGGAGAAAGGCTCGGGACCAGCGCATCGCCGGCGCGCTCTAGCGGCCTAGCGCGACGGCTGGCAACCACGGCCGATCTGTGGCCCCGCCGACACAGGCGCGGCACAAAAGACAACGTAGATCAATTCGCGCAGTGACAGTGCTGCCGTGGCGGCTTAGTCAATCGCCATCCGAGCCAAGCTGGCCCTTGGGTCGGGTTCGGTACCGCGGCTGAGCGACTGGGGACGTTCGCCGCGATAACGTCCAAGGGGGCTGACGAGCAGTCGTCACGCAGGGCGCCCGGATCGCTAGTCGGTCTGGGCGCTTTGCTTTTGCGGGCAACGGCGCTCTGCCTTAAGCCCGCTTCGTCATGACTGATCGCAGCAAACGGGTAGCCACCACGCTCGTCGAGGGCGGCCGCCGCAAGGAATGGCGGCGACGGCTGGTCAATCCGCCGGTCGAACGCGCGTCGACGATCCTGTTCGACAGCGTCGCCGAGCTCCATGCCTCCAGGCCTGGTCTCGGCACCTATCGCTACGGCTTGCAGGGCACGGCAACGCAATGGGCGCTGGCGGAAGCGCTGACCGAGCTCGAGCCGGGCGCTGCCGGAACCGCGCTCTACTCGACGGGACTCGCGGCGCTCACCGCGCCGTTGCTGGCGCTCCTGTCGCCCGGCGACGAGCTGCTTGTGCCCGACAATGTCTACGGGCCCACCCGCCGCTGTTGCGACACGATCCTCAAGCGCCTCGGCGTCGTGACCCGATATTACGACCCGCTCGTCGGCACCGGCGTCGACGACCTGATCAGCGACATGACGCGCGCGATCCTGCTCGAAAGCCCCGGCTCG
>DATDDW010000069.1:0-5333 GCA_036523615.1 Sphingomicrobium sp. | reverse complement strand
GACGTCGTCGGCGTGAAATCGGTCGAAAGCGGGTATACCGGCGGGTCTACCGCCAATCCGACCTACAGAGAGGTTTGCGGCGGCGACACCGGCCACGCCGAGGCGATCCGCATCACCTTCGATTCCGATCAGCTCAGCTACGACGACCTGCTCGACATCTTCTTCGCCACGCACGACGCAACCCAGCTCAACCGCCAGGGCAACGACGTCGGCACGCAATATCGTTCGGCGATTTTCCCGCTCAATGACGAGCAGGACCGCAAGGCGCGCGAAGCGGTCGAGCGCAACAATGCTGACCATGGCGGGCGGATCGTCACCACGATCGAGCCGATGGGCGACTGGTGGCCGGCCGAGGATTACCACCAGGATTATTGGGCTGGAGAAGGGCAGCGGAACCCTTACTGCCTCGCGGTGATCCCGCCCAAGCTGCAGAAGCTGAGGAAGAGCTTCCAGGCCCGGGCGAAGAGCGCCAGAGCAACCGCCTAGGCGGCGCCGCGGCGCAGACGATCGTTGATCGCGGCGCCGAGGCCTTGGTCAGGCACCGGCGCGACGGCGATGCGCGGCTTGGCCGAGGCATCGGCCTCGTGCAGCAGGTCGAACAGGCGAGCGGCGGCTTCGACCAGGTCGCCTGAAGGACTGAGGCTGGCGGCGCCGGCCACGCTGCCGAAGCCGATCAGATATTCATCGCCGCGGGCGTCGGTCGCCTCGAGCCGCAGCGGCTTCGACGGCGCATAATGGCTGGCGAGCTGGCCCGGAGCTTCGACGGTATCGCTGGACGCCGCCTCGGCGGCGACGTCGATCGGGCCGCGGCGGAGCAGCCGCAGCGGCCCGCCGGTCGCCGCGACGATCGTCGATTCGATCCCGCGCTCGGTCGGTCCGGCATCGATGATCAGCGGGATACGGCCTCGGAGACTCCTCAGGACATGGCTTGCACGCGTCGGGCTGATCGCACCGCTGGCGTTGGCCGACGGCGCGGCGAGCGGCCGCCCGGTCGCGCACAGCAGCGCCTGCATAGCCGGATGGGACGGGACGCGAAGTCCGATCGTCGGCAGCCCTGCCGTCACAAGCGACGCGATGGCCGAGTTCTCCCGGAGCGGCACGACCAGCGTCAGTGGCCCTGGCCAATGTTCGATCGCCAGCGCGCGCGCTTCCTCGCCCAAGCGGCCGAACTGCTCGGCCGACGCGAGGTCTGGCACGTGGACGATCAGCGGATTGAAACTGGGCCTTCGCTTCGCCGCGTAAATCCGCGCCACGGCTTGGGCGTTCGTCGCGTCGGCGGCAAGGCCGTAAACCGTCTCGGTGGGCACGGCGACCGGCTCGCCGGCGAGGATCAGCCGCGTGGCTTCGGCGATGGCGTCGTCGCTGAACGGCAGGACCCGCGTCTCCATGAAAACGGGGCTAAAGGATTAGTCCCGACGCGGGAAGTTCAGGCTCGTTCGCGCTCGAGCATCTGGGCGGGATCGATGCCCAGCCGCCGCATGCGCGAGCGGATCTCCGGCCATTCCTCCTTGAGGAAGCGGTTGCGCTCGGAATCGCTGAGCCGCGCGCGGGCGCCCGGCGCGACGAACATGCCGACGCCGCGCTTGACCACAATCAGCCCTTCGTCCTGGAAGCCTTGATAGGCCTTGGCCACGGTCAGCGGATTGGCCTGCTGGTCGGCAGCGAAGGCGCGGACCGAGGGCAGCGGGTCGCCGTCCTTATATTTGCCGGCGAGGATCGCGTCGGCGATCGTCTCGCGCAGGCGGACATAGACCGGCTTGTCGTGCTGCTTTCCGAGCGTCATGCTGTTATAATACAGCGGATCGCGGAAACTTCAATGGAAAAGTCAGTCGCTTGGCGGCTGCCATGCTCTGACCACGTCTGACAGCTCCGGGCGTTCGCGTTCCTCCAGCTCGCAGCCGACCTGACCGATGAAGATGAAGCCGCCGATGCGCTCCCCCGGTCCGCAAAAGGCGCTGCGCACGCGTTCTGAATAAGCGCGCCAGCCGGTGACCCAGCCGGCGACGTAGCCAAGCGCGTGAGCGGCGAGCAGCAGGCTCATTCCCGCGGCGCCGCACGACAGTTCCTGCTCCCACAGCGGGATCTTGTGGTCGGGCACGGGTGTGGAAACGAGCACCACGAGCTGCCCGGCATAGTGGGCGAATTCCTCCTCTTTCTGGCGGTGCGCGTCCTTCGCGTCAGGATTCTCCTCGGCCAACGCAGCCTGGAGCAGCGCGGCCAACGCGTCGCGCTGGTCGTCGGCGACGGTGACGAACCGCCATGGGTGCAGCTTGCCGTGGTCGGGCGCCCGCGCGGCAATAGTCAGGATGCGCTCGAGCTCCTGCGCGGTCGGGCCCCGGCCGACCAGCTCACGCGGCTTTCCCGACCGGCGCGTCTCGAGCAGCGAGAGGATCGATGAGCGGTCGTTGAGCATCGGCCAGGGCGCATAGCGGCCGCTTTCGCGCCCAACAATCCAGCTTCACAAGCCCGATTTGCTCGTTAGGGTCACCGCGCCCGCGAATGCCGCAAGGGGAGAATTGCGCATGGTCGATACTCCGGCCGTCGAGGAACCATTTTCGGTTCCGTCAGACCGAACTCATCTTGAAAAGAAGAGCACCTGGTTCGGCCATCCGCGGCAGCTCGCGCGGCTGTTCACCACCGAGATGTGGGAGCGGTTCGGCTATTACGGGATGCGGGCGCTCCTAACGCTCTACCTGACCAAGCATTTCATCTTTTCGGATCAGCAGGCGACCGGCCTCTACGGCGGCTACACCGCGCTGGTGTACCTGACGCCGCTCGTCGGCGGCCTCATCGCTGACCAGATCCTCGGGTCGAAGCGGTCGGTGAAGTTCGGCGCGATCTTGATGGCGATCGGGTATTTCACATTGGCGTTCGGCGGCCAGCCGGCGAAGCCCTACGCGATCGTCGACGGCCAGCGCTACGAGGTCCAGGTCCAGAATTTCCGCGACCGGCCCACGACCAACAATGAGGTGCGCTACCTCGTCGCCGGCAATGAGAAGCTGCAGATCCGGGGCAATGACGACGGCAGTGTCTCGCTGCTGCGGCCCGACCAGAGCGTCGCTAGGACGATCCCCAAGGGAGGCTTCACGTCCGAGGGCGAGCGGAACCCGCTGACGGTCATGATTCTTTTGATCGCGCTGTCGCTGATCTCCGTCGGCAACGGCTTCTTCAAGCCCAACATCTCGACCATCGTCGGCACGCTCTACGAGCAGGGCGACCGGCGGCGGGATTCGGGCTTCACCATCTTCTACATGGGGATCAACTTGGGCTCGATCCTCGGCCAGGTCGCCTGCCCGATCCTCGCCGATACGATCGGCTGGTGGGCGGGATTTGCGCTCGCCGGAGTCGGCATGTCGATTGCCTATTTCCTGATGACCTTCGACGGCGGGCGGCTGGCCGGCTACGGCGAGGCGCCGAACAAGGAGAACGACCGTTCGCTGTGGGTCTACATCGGCGCGGTCCTCGCCGTGCCGGTCTTCTATTTCCTGTTCACCAACCTGATGAACACGCCCGAGCCCGAGCCTGGCTCAGGCTTTATCGGCTACATTGCCTCGCTCTCGCTGATGGGCAAATTGCTGTTCGGCTCGTTCCTGCTCTGCGTCCCGGCGATCCTCATCTGGTCCTATGCCAAAGGCACGCGAACTGAGTTCCAGATGATGTGCGCAGCAATGGTGCTGATCGTCTTCAACGTCTTTTTCTGGACGCTGTTCGAACAAGCCGGCTCGTCGCTCACGCTGTTCGCCGACCGCAACACCGACCGCAGCGTCTTCGGCCTGTTCACGATCTCGGCCCCGCAGACGCAGAACTTCAACCCGATCTGCATCGTGCTGTTCGCGCCGCTTATGAGCATGCTTTGGACGGCCCTTGCCAAGCGTGGCCTCGAGCCGTCGATCCCGGTCAAGTTCGCGATCGCGCTCGTCGGCGTCGGGGCCGGTTTCCTGTTCCTCGTCTGGGGCTCGACCTTCGTCGGTTCCGACTTTCAGGTCGGGCTGTGGTGGCTCGCCGGCCTGTACCTCATTCATTCGCTCGCCGAGCTGTGCATCTCGCCCGTCGGACTTTCGATGATCACCAAGCTGTCGATCGCGCGGATCGTCGGGCTGATGATGGGCGTGTGGTTCCTGTCGATCTCGGTTGCGCAATATTTCGCTGGCGTGGTCGCCCAGTTCGCCAGCGTCGAGACGGTTGGCGGCCAGGTGACGAACCTCAAGGTCAGCCTCGAGACTTACACCCACACCTTCACCACCATCGCCTGGGTGGCGATTGGTGCGGGCCTGGTGCTGTTCCTTCTTTCCTGGCCGCTTCAGAAGTGGATGCACGGTGTCAAATAAGCGGATCGGCGCGGCACTCGCCGCGTTCCTCGCCGTAGGCGGCTGCGCCGCGCTCGAGCCCAAGCCGAAGCCCGCGGCCCCGGTCTACGTCAACGAGGACCCATATCCCTCGACCTACCACCGCTACCCCGGAGTGCTCACGGTCATCCGCCACGCCACGGTGATCGATGGCCAAGGCGGGCAGATCGCCGACGGCACGGTGATCTTTAACGACGGCCTCATCCAGGCGGTCGGCGGTCCGACTCTGCCGAGCCCCGCCGGCGCGGTCGAGATCGACGGGACCGGCAAATGGGTGACGCCCGGCATCATCGACGTCCACAGCCACCTCGGCGATTATCCGTCGCCCGGAGTGACGGCGAACTCCGACGGCAACGAAGCGACCGATCCGGTCCATCCCGACGTCTGGGCCGAGCACAGCGTCTGGCCGCAGGACCCCGGTTTCAGCCGCGCGCTCGTCAACGGGGGCGTGACGACGCTCGAGATCCTGCCCGGCTCGGCCAATCTGTTCGGCGGCCGCTCGGTTGTCTTGAAGAACGTGCCCGGCCGCACGGCCCAGGACATGAAGTTTCCGGGCGCGCCTTATGGGCTGAAGATGGCCTGCGGCGAGAACCCGAAGCGCGTCTACGGCAGCCACGATCACATGCCGCAGACGCGCATGGGCAATATCGCGCTGGCCCGTGAGACCTGGGTCAAGGCGGTCGCCTACAAGCGCAAGTGGGACGATTATTACGCGAAGGGCGGCGACCTGCCCGACCGCGACCTGTCGATGGACACGCTCAAAGGCGTGCTCGAGGGCAAGATCCTGGTCCAGAACCACTGCTACCGCGCGGACGAGATGGCCAACATGATCGATATGGCCAAGGAGTTCGGCTACCGCGTCACCGCCTTCCACCACGCGGTCGAAGCCTACAAGATCGCCGATATCCTGCGCGCCAACGACATTTGCGCGGTGATGTGGGCCGACTGGTACGGCTTCAAGATGGAAGCCTATGACGCGATCAAGGA
>DATDDW010000068.1:0-5663 GCA_036523615.1 Sphingomicrobium sp. | reverse complement strand
GTCCCAGAAGGGGTCGCCGCTTCGCCGAGTGACCTTGTAGTGGGCGATGATGAAGTCGCGCACGTCTTCATATTCGGTGCGGGCCTGGAGGTTATATTCCTCGATGTCGGCGGCGGAAAAATTCTCCGCCGGGAACATCGCCAGGAGGCGGTGAATGCCGGTCTGGATCAGGTGGATGCTGGTCGATTCCAGCGGCTCGAGGAATCCCGACGAGAGACCGATCGCGATGACATTCTTGTCCCACGACTTGAGCCGCCGGCCGGGCGCGAACTTCACCGGCCGCGGGTCGGCCATCCCTTCGCCGTCGAGGTTGGCGAGCAGCGCCTCGGCCACTTCTTCGTCGCTGATCAGGGACGAGGCATAAACATAGCCGTTGCCGATGCGGTGCTGGAGCGGAATGCGCCACTGCCACCCGGATTTGCGCGCGGTCGATCGGGTGTAGGGCGTTAAGGGCTCGACGCTGGCGCATGGCACCGCCTGCGCGCGGTCGCACAGCAGCCAATGGTTCCAATCTTCATAGCCGATGCCCAGAGCGTCGCCGATCAGCAGCGCGCGCATGCCCGAGCAGTCGACGAACAGGTCGCCGTCGACCTCGCGGCCGTCGCTGAGCTTCACCTTCTGAACGAACCCGCTTTCCGGATCCTGGATCACTTCGACGATGCGGCCTTCGACGCGCGTCACACCGCGCCCTTCGCTCTCGCTGCGCAGGAAGCGGGCGAGCAGCGAGGCGTCGAAATGATAGGCGTAATCGATGTCGGCCAGTGGCAAATTCGGGTTGCGCGGGTCGGGGAAGGCGAACTTGTTGCGGCGGCAGGCGACGCAGTTCAGCGAATAAGCATCGAAATGCTTGACCGATTTGGGGTCCCGCTCACGCGCTGCCAGCCAAAGCTGGTGCGGATGGAGCCAGAGCATGTCGCGGCCGATCTTGCCGAAGCCGTGGATGTAGCTTTCGCCCGGGGCGCCCCAGTCGACGAACTCGATGCCGAGCTTGAACGTCGCCTTGCTCTCGCTGATCATCTTCAGCGGATCGATGCCCGCCAGCGCGAGCAGGTTGCGGATGTGGGGGATGGTGGCTTCGCCGACCCCGACGATCCCGATCTCCTCCGATTCGACGAGCTTGATCTCGACCTGGCTCAGCCATTGCGACAGCACCGCCGCGGTGGACCAGCCGGCAGTGCCGCCGCCGATGATCGTGACCTTGCGTACCGGTTGATCCGCTGCTGCCAAGTCGAGCCTCCACGTGTGCGCCTAGAGGGTGGCAAGTCGCGAGAGAACAGACAAGATCGTTGGGGGTGAGGCCTTAGCGGGCGAAAACCTCCAGCCCGTCGGGCGAGGCAAAGGCCTCCAGCGGCACGTCCCAGACGTCGGCGGGGATCGTGTCGGCGACCCGTTGGATGCCCCAGCCGACGCCGATGAGCCGCGCGCCGCTCTTCTTCAGGCCGACCAAGGCGCGATCGTAATGGCCCTTGCCGCGGCCGAGCCGCGTGCCGCGCCCGTCGATCGCGATCAGGGGGACGAGGACGAGGTCCGGCTGGACGACCGGATGACGGCGCGCCGGCTGCATGATCCCGAACGGCCCCGGCTCGAGTGGGTCGCCGGCGAGGAAGCGGAACGGCTTGGCCGGGTTGGGGAAGCAGGGGAACGCGACGATCGCACCGACCGCGCGCGCTTCCTCCATCGCCGGCAGCGGGCTGATCTCTGAGCCCAGCGGGCAATAACCGCCGACGACGGACACTCCGGCGAAGAGCGAGGTCAGATGCTCGGCGAGGCGCCGCTCGAGCAGCGCCCGGTCGGCGTCGGACAAAGTGCGGACGAACGCCTTGCGCGCGTCGAGCGCGGCTCGGCGCAGGCTCTCCTTGGACAGCGGCTCCATCTCAGGCTGCGCACCTGAGGAGCCGGGGGGAAAGGGAGGTGACGGGACCACCATGGCCGTTTGCCCTAAAATCCTCTGACGCCAAAACGTCAGGTGGGCGCCGTATGCTCCTGACCCCGATGTAACCATCGTGACCAGGGCAGGGACAGCTCCCGTGGATGTTCTATCGCCTCAGGGATTTTCCGAAGGCGCGCACCGGGTAGTGCCCGTCGCCTTCGACTTAAGGATTCGCTGCCTCATTCTCAAGCTGCGCGGCGAGCATTTCGAGGCGTCCGGCGAGCGCTTCGGCGCGCTCGACCAGAGCGGGATCTGGTCCCGCCGGAACCGCTGCCGCCGGGCTCTTGTCGATCAGCTGGTCGGCGAGCAGCAGCGAAGCGAACAGGAACTGGCGCGCTTCCGACAAGGTGCCGAGGCCGGCCAGCGCCTCGCGGCTCTTGCCGTCGACCAGCCGCGCGGCTGCGCGCAGATTCTCTTCTTCGCCTTCGCGGCAGGCGACCTGATAGGTGCGGCCGGCGATACTGATGTCGATCAGCGCCGCCATCAGGCCGCGGCCTCGCGGATCAGCTCGTCGAGCTCCTCGACCACTTCGCGGACCTTGGCGCGAAGCTCCTCATCCCGCGCCGGAGCCGGGGCTTGCCGGCTCGCCAGCGCCTGCTGAACGCGCTCGAGCGCTCGTTCCGCTCTGTCGAGCGCGGCTGAAAGACCGCCATCATCCATTTGATTTCAGCTACGCACTTTCCTGATTTCGGGCAAGCATTGACGCTGCACGGCTCACCGGACAAATGAGCCAGGCGGCCGCCGCACCCGCGGCCCGTCCAGATCCCGTTGCCGGAGCCTCGATGCAGCCGACCGACCGCCGCCTTGCCAATGCCATTCGCGCCCTTGCGATGGATGCGGTCGAGGCTGCCAACAGCGGCCATCCGGGAATGCCGATGGGCATGGCGGACGCCGCGACGGCCTTGTTCACACGCCACCTGAAGTTCGACGCCGCTGACCCGCATTGGCCCGATCGCGACCGCTTCATCCTGTCGGCCGGCCACGGCTCGATGCTGATCTATGCCTTGCTCTATCTGACGGGTTACGAGCGGCCGACGCTCGACGACATCCGGCGCTTCCGCCAGCTCGGCAGCCCGTGCGCGGGCCACCCGGAGAATTTCGAGCTTTCGGGGGTCGAGGTCACCACCGGGCCGCTCGGGCAGGGGGTCGCCATGGCCGTCGGCATGGCCATCGCCGAGCGGCATTTGAACGCGGTCTACGGCGACGACCTCGTCAATCACCGCACCTTCGTCATCGCCGGCGACGGCGACCTGATGGAAGGCATCAACCACGAGGCGATTGGCCTTGCCGGGCACCTGCAGCTCGGCCGCCTGATCGTTCTGTGGGACGATAATAAGATCACCATCGACGGCTCGACCGATCTGTCGCGCAACGAGGACGTGCTGGAACGGCATCGCGCCGCGCAGTGGCACACCTGCGAATGCGACGGCTTGGATGCCGACGATGTCAGCCGCGCGATCGAGGAGGCGCTTGCCGACGAACGGCCGAGCCTCATCCGTTGCCGCACGATCATCGGCTATGGCGCGCCCAACAAGCAGGGCACCGCGGCGACGCATGGAGCTGCGCTGGGCAAGGACGAGGTCGAGGCGGCGCGCAAGGAGCTCGGGCTGGAGCCGGAGGAGTTTACTGTCCCCGATGACGTGCTCTCCGCGTGGCGCTCGGTCGGCAAGCGCGGCGCGGTCGAGCATGCTTTGTGGAACGATCGGTTGGAGGGGAGCGGCCGCAAGGACGAGTTCCTGGCGCGCCTGACCGGCAAGGTCAGCGACGCCTGGCTCCGGCCCTATCTCACGAAGCTGCTCGCCGACCTGAAACCCGTGGCGACGCGCAAGGCGTCCGAGATGGCGCTCGAGGCGATCAACGCGGCGATCCCGGCGACGATCGGCGGCTCGGCTGACCTCACGGGGTCGAACAACACCAAGACCAAGGGCCTCGAGCCTCTCACCGCGCAGAATTACGGCGGCCGCTACATCTATTACGGCATCCGCGAGTTCGGCATGGCGGCGGCGATGAACGGCATGGCGCTCCACGGCGGCGTGATCCCCTATGGTGGCACCTTCCTCGTCTTTACCGATTACGCGCGCCCGGCGATCCGCTTGTCGGCGCTGCAGAGGGCGCGGGTGATTTACGTGATGACTCACGATTCGATCGGCCTTGGCGAGGACGGCCCGACCCACCAGCCGATCGAGCATCTGCAGTCGCTGCGCGCGATGCCGCAGCTCGAGGTTTATCGCCCCGCGGACGCGGTCGAGACCGCCGAGTGCTGGGCGCTGGCGCTGCAAAGCGACGAGCCCTCGATCCTTGCGCTGACCCGCCAGAACGTCCAGCCGCTGCGGACCGAACCGGCCGACGAAAACCTCTGCGCGCGGGGCGGGTATCGGCTGAAGGCCGCGCAGAACCCGCGGAAGGTCATCTTCATCGCCACGGGCTCTGAAGTTGAGATCGCGGCCGCCGCCGCCGAGCAGCTCGAAGGGCAGGGGATCGGCGCCGACGTGGTATCGATGCCCTGCACCGAGCGCTTCGACGCCCAGGACTGGGACTATCGCGAGGACATCCTTCCCGATGTCAGCAATCGCGAAATACTGCGCGTATCGGTCGAGGCCGGAACCACCTTTGGCTGGGAACGCTACACTGGCTTGCACGGCCTGAGGATCGGCATCGACCGCTTCGGGGTCTCCGCGCCGGCACCGGACGCGTACGATTATTTCGCACTGACGGCGGACAAGGTCGCGGCGCGGGTCATCGACTTCATGAAGACAAGAGGAATCCAATGACGAGAGTTGCAATCAACGGCTTCGGCCGCATCGGCCGCCTGGTCGCGCGGGCGATCCTCGAGCGGCCCGATTGCGGGCTCGATCTGGTCAGCGTCAACGACCTCGCCGATGCCAAGGCCAACGCGTGGCTGTTCAAGCACGACAGCGTGCACGGCACGTTCCCGGGCGAGGTGACGACCGACGGCAACGACATCATCGTCGACGGCAAGCGCATCCATGTCACCGCCGAGAAAGACCCCGCGAAGCTTCCGCACAAGGCGAACGACATCGACATCGCGCTCGAATGCACCGGCTTCTTCACCGACCGGGCGAGCGCCGAAAAGCATCTCGAAGCGGGCGCCAAGAAGGTGCTGATCTCGGCCCCGGCCAAGGGGGTGGACCTGACCGTCGTTTACGGCGTCAACGACGACAAACTGAAGCCCGAGCACAAGATTGTTTCCAACGCCTCGTGCACCACCAATTGCCTCGCCCCGGTGGCCAAGGTGCTCAACGACGCGCTCGGGATCGAGCGCGGCCTGATGACCACGGTCCACGCCTACACGAACGACCAGAAGATCCTCGACCAGATCCATTCCGACCTCCGCCGTGCCCGCGCCGCGGCCATGTCGATGATCCCGACAACCACCGGCGCCGCGCGCGCCGTCGGCGAGGTGCTGCCCGAGCTCAAGGGCAAGCTCGACGGCTCGGCGATCCGGGTGCCGGTTCCCGACGGCAGCATCGTCGATTTGACCTTCGTGCCCGGCCGCGAGACCAGCCGCGACGAGGTCAATCAGATCCTCAAGCAGGCGAGCGAGAGCGAGCGGCTCAAGGGCGTGCTTGAATATACGCAGGAGCCGATCGTCTCGGTCGATATCGTCCACACGCCGGCCAGTTCGACGGTCGATAGCCTGGAGACGGCGGTCCTGGACGGCAAGCTGGTGCGCGTCGTCAGCTGGTACGACAACGAATGGGGCTTTTCGAAC
>DATDDW010000067.1:0-3331 GCA_036523615.1 Sphingomicrobium sp. | reverse complement strand
AGATGATGGACCAGCTCGCCGATGCGCTGGTCGAAATCTTCGGCCGCGAGGAGATCCGGCTGGCCGCCTGAGGCTGGCGAATCTTCGTCCGGTGCCCTAGTCACTGGTCATGCGCATCGTACTCACCGCCGACCATGCCGGCGTCGATCTCAAGGACGAGCTCGTGGGCTGGCTTAAGGAGCAGGGCCACGACGTCCTCGACCTTGGCACCCACGGCCACGAAAGCGTCGACTACCCACGCTACGGCGTGCTCCTCGCCGAGGCGCTCGCCGACGGCCGGGCCGAACGGGGCATCACGGTCTGCGGCTCGGGCATCGGCGTAGCCATCGCCGCCAACCGCAACCCGGCGTGCCGCTGCGCGCAGGTCGCCGAGCCTTTGTCGGCGAGCCTCGCCCGCAAGCACAACGACGCCAATGCTATCGCGCTCGGCGCGCGCCTGATCGGGCCGGAGATGGCCAAGGCCTGCGTCAGCGCCTTCCTCTCCACCGACTTCGAAGGCGGGCGGCATCAGCGCCGCGTCGACCAGCTTTCCAACGAACTGCAGGAATCGCATTGATGGCTTCCGCCGCCGATCTCGAGCAGCAAGAGACCTACGATTATCGGGTGCCCGACGGCTTCTTTACCGCGGGGCTGTCACAGAGAGACCCGGCCGTCGAAGACGCCGTCCGCGCCGAGCTCAAGCGTGAGCAGACGCAGATCGAGCTGATCGCCTCGGAGAATATCGTCAGCAAGGCAGTGCTCGAGGCGCAGGGCTCGGTCCTCACCAACAAATATGCCGAGGGCTATCCCGGCCGCCGCTATTACCAGGGCTGCGGTCCGTCCGACGCGGTCGAGACGCTGGCCATAGAGCGGGCGAAGAAGCTGTTCGGCTGCGGCTTCGCCAACGTCCAGCCGCACTCGGGCGCGCAGGCCAACGGCGCGGTGATGATGGCGCTTCTGAAGCCCGGCGACACGATCATGGGCCTCAGCCTCGCCGCCGGCGGTCACCTGACCCACGGCGCTCCGCCTGCCCAGTCGGGCAAGTGGTTCAACGCGGTCCAGTACGGCGTCCGTCAGGACGACCATTTGGTCGACTTCGACGAGCTCGAGCGGTTGGCCAAGGAGCACAAGCCCAAGCTCATCATCGCCGGCGGCTCGGCCTATCCGCGGCATTTCGATTTCGCCCGCTTCCGCGCGATCTGCGACGAGGTCGGAGCCTTGTTCCTGGTCGACATGGCGCACTTCGCCGGCCTGGTCGCTGCCGGCGAGCACCCGTCCCCCTTCGGCCATGCGCACGTCGTCACGACGACCACGCACAAGACGCTGCGCGGTCCGCGCGGCGGCATGGTTCTGACCGACGACGAGGACATCGCGAAGAAGATCAACTCCGCGGTCTTCCCGGGCCTGCAGGGCGGGCCGCTGATGCACGTGATCGCGGCGAAGGCCGTGGCTTTCGGCGAGGCGCTGCAGCCCGAATTCAAGGCGTACGCCAAGGCAGTAATTGCCAATGCCAAGACCCTGGCCGGGCGCCTGAAGGAACGCGGCGCAGACCTCGTGGCCGGCGGCACGGACACGCACCTGGCACTGGTCGACTTGAGGCCCCTCGGCCTGACCGGCAAGGATGCCGACGAAAGCCTCGAGCGGGCGGGCATCACCTGCAACAAGAACGGCGTGCCGTTCGACCCGCTGCCGCCGGTCAAGACCAGCGGCATCCGCGTCGGCTCGCCGGCCGGCACGACCCGCGGCTTCGGCACCGCCGAATTCCGCGAAATCGCCGATCTCGTCGCCGACGTCCTCGACGGCCTGGCGAAGAACGGCCTCGACAACAACGGCACGGTGGAAGCCCGAGTAAACGAGCGTGTGCGCGACCTCTGCGCCCGCTTCCCGATCTACCAAGGCTGAGGGATGCGCTGCCCTTTTTGCGCGCACGAAGACAGCCAGGTTAAGGACAGCCGGCCGAGCGAGGATGGCGCGGCCATCCGCCGCCGCCGCCAATGCGAGGCTTGCGGCGCGCGCTTCACCACCTTCGAGCGGGTGCAGCTGCGCGACCTCACCGTGATCAAGAAGGACAATGAACGCGAGCCGTTCGATCGGGAGAAGCTTGCCCGCTCGATCGCCATCGCGTGCCGCAAGCGCGACATCGGCGCCGAGCGGATCGACCGTCTCGTCTCATCCATCCAGCGCCAGCTCGAAACCCGCGGCGACGAGGTGAAGACCGGCGAGATCGGCGAGGCGGTGATGGAGGGCCTGAAAGCGATCGACCACGTCGCGTACATCCGCTTTGCCAGCGTCTATAAGGATTTCAGCGAGCCCGGCGACTTTGCCGAGATCGCCGGCACCGTCGAAGAGGAAGCGGCACCGCCGGCAGCTCCCGACAAGCTGCTCTGATGCCCCGTCCCGTCATCGTCCTCGTACGGCCGCAGTTGGGGCAGAATATCGGCAAGGCGGCGCGAGCGATGCTCAACTTCGGCCTCACCGAGATGAGGCTGGTGAGCCCGCGCGACGGCTGGCCCAACCCGGATGCGGGGCCGGCGGCGAGCGGCGCCGACGTCGTTCTCGAACGCGCCGAGGTTTTCGACACCGTCGAAGCGGCGATCGCGGATTGTGCGCAAGTCTTCGCCTCGACCGTGCGGCGCCGCGACCTGATCATGCCGGTGCTCGGACCCGAGCAGATGGCCGAGCAGATTTCCGCATCCCAAGAGCGTTCGGCGATCCTGTTCGGGCCCGAGCGGTCGGGGCTCGAGACCGAGGAAGTCGCGCTGGCCAACGCCATCGTCACCGTTCCGATCAACCCCGACTTCGCTTCGCTCAATCTCGCCCAGGCGGTGATCCTGCTCGCTTATGAATGGTCGAAGCGGTCAGAGCTCGCGGTGCCTCCGGCCAAGGAGCCCGAGCCGCCAGCGCCGCACCGCGAAGTCGAAGGACTGATCGGCCAGCTCAACCAGGAGCTCGACAAGAAGGGATATTTCCATCCGCCCTCGCGCACCCAGGCAACCAAGAACACGCTGCGCACGATCTTCACCAAGACCGGCTGGTCCTCGCGGGAGGTGAAGGCCGTGCGCGGCGTCATCCGCGCGCTGGTCAACCCGCCACGCCAGCGCTGAGTTTTCGACGAACGGCTGATCAGGGACATTGACGCCGTTGATTTTATGGGCTTTTTACGCGCAGCCGGACTTCGGGGAGAGCGTTAGATGTCGATGATTTTCCTTGCCGCAATGATGATGGGCCAAGCCACTGCCGCGGCTCCACAGCCCGCGCCGGTTCAGCAGCAGGCGCCACAGAAGGCGAAACCCGCCCAAGTCTGCGAATATCTCGAGGTGACCGGCAGCCGCTCGAAGCGGCGGGTGTGCCA
>DATDDW010000066.1:0-4814 GCA_036523615.1 Sphingomicrobium sp. | reverse complement strand
TGGCTGCGCGAGCGGTCGAGTCGGCGCGGGCCGCTTCAGACCGGCTCACCCAGCAGGTGCTCACCCTCGGCCAAAGCGCGGTCGCGCTCGAGCAGCATATCGAACAGCACAACCGCGAGCAGCGCGAGAAGGACAGCGAGGCATTCGCGCGCCGGGTCTCGCTACTCATCGATTCGATGCATTCGGCAGCGATCGACGTGGGCAAGATCCTGTCCGACGAGATCGACGACAAGGCCTGGGGCGCGTACCTGAAGGGCAATCGCGGCATCTTCACCAGCCGCGCCGTGCGGCTGATCGGCGGCAGCGAGACTCGGGCAATCCGCACGCATTACGAAGCCGACGCGGAGTTCCAGCGCTCGGTCAACCGCTACGTCCACGATTTCGAGTCGATGCTTCGCCGGGTGATGGCCGAGCGCGACGGCGGAATGATCGCGGTTACCTTGATGTCGTCGGACATGGGCAAGCTCTACGCGGCGCTCGCCCAGGCAATCGAACGCCGGCGCTAGCGTTTGTTGTAGAAATCCAGATCGTCCGGCGTGATCCAGCCGAACGTCCAATTGGCATAGAACAGCGCGAAGAGAAGCGCCGCCAGCAGCGCGGCTTTCAGGAAGTGGCGCCTGGCGTCGAACTGGTGCGGCGCGCTGTCGGCCTGGCCGGGCACCTTCTCGCCCCCGACCTCCTCGGTCGTCCTCACGCCGAACGGAAGCAGGATGAAGGCGCTAGCCGCGAAGAACAGGAAATAGATCGCGAGGATCGAGCTGAGCTTCATGCCGCGACTTGCAGCAGCATGACTTCGACCAGCGGCTTCTTGCCGGTCCACAGCGTCGCGCAACGGCGCACCGCAAGGCGCACCGATTCGCGCACCTTCTCCTCATCCACGCCCGGGCTGTAGGCCCGCGTTGCGGCATCCGTCGCGTCGGCAATAAAGTCGTCCCGGTCTTCCTCGACCGGGACTCCGAAAGGCCGGATCAGCGGAGTTCCGGCAAGCTCGCCGTCCTCACCGACGGGCACAGCCACCGTGATCAGCCCGCCGTAACCGATCCGCCGTCGTTCGTTCACCGTCGAGCCGTCGGCGGGCAGGATCACGTCGCCGTCGAGCACGAGATAGCCGACGCGCGCCTCGTCGATCTTCTTCGGCTCGCCCGGCGCGAGACGGATCACGTCGCCGTTCTTCTGGACGATGGCGTGCGGGATGCCGTGGCTGAGCGCGAGCCGCGCATGCTCGGCGAGGTGCCGCGCTTCGCCATGAACGGGAACGACGATCTGCGGCCGAACCCATTGGTACATCTCGATCAGCTCGGGTCGGCCGGGATGGCCGGAGACGTGGACGTGCGCCTGCTTCTCGGTGACGATCTGCACGCCAAGATCGGACAGCTGGTTCATGATGCGGCCGATCGACACCTCGTTGCCGGGGATGATCCGCGATGAGAAGATCACAGTGTCGCCGGCGCCAAGCTTGAGGTCGTGCGTGCCGGCAGCGATCCGCCCGAGCGCCGCGCGCGGCTCCCCCTGCCCGCCCGTGGCGATGATCAGCACCTGCTCCTTGGGCAGGCGCATCGCCTCATCGAAGCCGATGGGCGCCGGGAAGTCCTTCAAATAGCCGGTCGCCTGCGCAACGCGCAGGATGCGCTCGAGCGAGCGGCCGGCGATGCACACCTTGCGCCCCGCCTCGCGCGCCACTCGACCGATCGTCTGCAACCGCGCCGCGTTCGAGGCGAAGGTCGTCACCAGCACCCGGCCCTTGGCCATCTTCACCTGCGCGAGAAGCCCCGGGTGCACGCTCTCTTCCGAGCCGGACGGGCGGTCCTGGAACACGTTGGTCGAATCGCACACCAGCACGAGCACGCCGCGGTCGCCGATTTCCGTTAGCACATCGGTGTCGGGCGCCGAGCCGAGGACCGGAGTCTCATCGATCTTCCAGTCGCCGGTGTGGAAAATGTTGCCGAACGGCGTTTCGATAAGCAGGCCGTTGCCTTCGGGGATCGAGTGCGACAGCGCGACGAAGCTGACCTTGAACGGCCCGAGCTCGAGCGATCCGCCGCGCTCGACGATGTTGAGCTTGACCAGCCCGGTCAGTCCCTCCTCCTCGAGCTTGCCGGCAATCAACCCGGCCGTGAACGGCGTCGCAAAGAGCGGGCTCTTGAGCTCCTCGGCGAGGTAGGGAAGCGCGCCGATATGGTCTTCGTGGCCATGCGTCAGGATGATCCCGGCGAGCCGCTCCTGCTGGTCCTCGATGAACTCGAGGTCGGGAAGGATGAGCTCGATGCCGGGATAATCCGGGCCGGCGAAATTGACCCCCAGATCGACCATGATCCACTGGCCGCGGCAGCCGTAGAGATTGACATTCATGCCGATCTCGCCTGAGCCGCCGAGCGCGACGAACAGCAACTCTTCGCCCGGAATCATCTGGAGCTGCGCACCTTCTCGTACAGCAGGCTCAACCCCTGGATGGTGAGGTCGGGTTCAATCGCGTCGAACACATTGGTGTGCTTGTCGAACAGGCTGGCGAGGCCGCCGGTTGCGACGACCGTCGCCGGGCGCCCGAGCTCGGCCTTCATGCGCTCGGTCAGGCCCTCGAGCATCGCCACATAGCCCCAGTAGATGCCGATGATCATCTGGCTTTCGGTGGTGCGACCGATGACGCTGCTGTCGCGCGGCGCCTCGATCGCGACACGCGGGAGCTTCGCCGCGGCGCTGACCAGCGCGTCGATCGAAAGATTGATACCGGGCGCAATGATCCCTCCCTTGTAGGCGCCGGAGGCGTCGACCAGGTCGAAAGTCGTCGCGGTGCCGAAGTCGATGACAATGAGGTCGCCGGGATATTTGGCATGGGCGGCAATGGCGTTGAGCGCGCGGTCGGCGCCGACATTGTGCGGCTCGTCGACATCGAGCGCGATCGGCCAGGCGGCCTTGCCCTGGCCGGCGATCACCGGCTCGACGTGGAAATATTTGCTCGCCAGCACTTCGAGGTTGTGGAGCGCGCGCGGCACGACCGTGCCGATGATCACCGCCTCGACGTCGGCCTTGGAATAGCCTTCGAGCTCGAGGAGCTGGTGAAGCCAGACCGAATATTGGTCGGCGGTACGGCGCGGGTCCGTGGCGATGCGCCAGCGGGCCTTGATCTCGCCGTCAGCGACGAGCGCAAACACGAGATTGGTGTTGCCGGCATCGACCGCGAGCAGCATCGGCGCTCCCTAGAGGCGGTCGACCCCGTTCACAACTCGACGTCGCCGGCGCGGACGATCTCCAGCGCGCCGTCGTCGAGCCGCAGGCGAAGCGCGCCGTCGCGCTCTACGCCGTCGAAGCGCCCGCTCACCGTCTCGTCGGCGCTCGAATGGACGGTGAGGCGCACGCCGATGGGATGCGCGCGCGTCAGCCACGCCTGCGCCAGAAGCGCGGGCTCGCTCTCGCGCCAGAGCGCCAGCAAACGGCCGAAGCTGCCGGCGAGAAGCGGCACGAAGGATTCGGGCGAGATTTGCCCGCCCAGCGCGGCGCACTGCCGGTCCGGCACCGCCGGCGCACTGGCGAGGTTGACGCCGAAGCCGATGGCGACGCGATTGCCGCTGCGTTCGAGCAGGATTCCGGCGACCTTCTTGCCCAGCAGCATGACGTCATTGGGCCATTTGAGCATCAGCGCCTGGCCCGGGACGGCGATGTCGATGGCTTCGAGAAGGGCAAGCGCGGCGGCGAGCGAGAGGGTCTGGGGCGGCGGATCGCCGGGCCTGAGCTGAACCAGCGTGCTGCCGTAGAAATTGCCCGGGGGCGAGACCCACAAGCGGCCCTGCCGGCCCTTCCCTGCCGTCTGCTCGAGGCTGACCAGCCAGTCGCCTTCGACTGCGCTGGAGTCGCCAACGAGGTCGGCGTTGGTCGAGCCGGTCCGCTCGACGACACGGATTCTGGTCAGTTGCGCCTCGTCACGAAAAGAGCGCGCCGGCGGCGCGGTCGCTCAGCGCGCCGAGCGGGCCGATCAGGAGATAGCCGAGCGGCGACACGACAACTGCGGCGATGAGGATGAGCAGGCCCTGGAGCGGCTCGCGGGCGCGCGCATACGGCGCCGCGGGCTCGTCCATGTACATCACCTTGACGATCTTCAGATAATAGTAAGCGCCGATCACCGTGCCGAGGATGCCGGCGACGGCGAGCGCGACATAGCCCGAGTGGACCGCGGCGTTGAACACCAGCAGCTTGGGCCAGAAGCCGAACAACGGCGGAATCCCGGCGAGGCTGAACATGAAGATGGCAAAGGCGGCGGCGAAGCCGGGCCGCGTCTGAGACAGGCCCGAGAGGCTGGCGATGTCCTCGACCGGTTCGCCGTCGGCATCGCGCATCCACAGCACGCAAAGGAAGGCGCCGAGCGTCATCACCACGTAGACGGCCATGTAGAACAGCACGGACGACGCCCCTTGGACTCCCGCCGCGGCGAGCCCGATCAAGGCGAAGCCGACATTGTTGATCGACGAATAAGCGAGCAGCCGCTTGATGTTCGTCTGGCCGTAGGCGGCGATGGCGCCGAGGAAGATCGAGGCGAGCGCGGCGAAGATCACGATCTGGCGCCAGGCGTCGGTCGCCGGGCCGAGCGCTTCCAAACAGACGCGGGTCGACAGCAGCACTGCGGCGACCTTGGGCGCCGAGGCGAAGAAGGCGGTGACCGGCGTTGGGGCCCCTTCGTAGACGTCGGGGGTCCACATGTGGAACGGCACCGCGCTGATCTTGAAGGCCAACCCGGCGAGCAGGAAGACGATGCCGAACAGCAGGCCGAGCGACGGCGCGCCTCGCGCAAAGGCCGCGGCAACACCGGTGAAGCTGGTGGTGCC
>DATDDW010000065.1:0-3069 GCA_036523615.1 Sphingomicrobium sp. | reverse complement strand
CGAGACTTTCGCCAAGCTGAAGGCGCTTGGCGTGCGCCTGGCGCTCGACGACTTCGGCACCGGCTACAGCTCACTCGGATATTTGAAGAAGGCGCCGTTCGACAAGATCAAGATCGACCAGACCTTCGTCCGCGGCGCCGCTTCGTCGAGCACGACCAACCGCAACGCGGCGATTATCCGCGCGATCGTCACCCTGGCTGAAACGCTGAGCATGGACACCTGCGCCGAGGGCGTCGAGACCCACGATGACCTGCAGCTGATCCGCGAGCTCGGCGTGAGCATGGTCCAGGGTTATATTTTCGGCCGGCCCAGCGAGGCGGAAGTTGCGCGCGAACTCGCCAACAGCGTCACCGTCGAAGCCGAGGGCTTCGCCTGCAGCCGCGAGCCGCGCCACCGGCTGATGCGCCGCGCACTTAGCTGCATCAACGGCGAGATGATGGAGGTGAAGCTGCGCAACATCTCCTCGATGGGCGCGCTGGTCGAGTGCGACACGGCGGTTGCGCCGGGCACCGAGCTTGCGATCGACATCGTCGGCGTTGGGCCGATCCGCGGGATCGTGCGCTGGTCGCAGTCGGGCAAGTTCGGAGTCCAGTTCGGCGATGCCTTCGACCTCGCCCGGCTAGCTCCCAAGCGTGACAAGCAGAAAGGCGCCACAATGCTGGCGCCCTGGTACCTCGAGCGGCGCCAGGCGAGCTAACGCTCGGCGAACTGCCGCGACTGCGACCGGTCCTTGCCGTAGAAATCGTCGAAATAGACGATTGAAGTCCCGCTCGGCACCGCCGTTAGATAGGTGATGTAGAGCGGCACCGGCTGCGGCAAATTGACCTTCTGCTCGGCCCCGGCTCCCTTGGGGTTGGGCGGGCGTCCGTTGAACAGCCAGCGCTCGAGACGCGGCGCCGCTTCCAAGCGGACGCAGCCGTTGCTTTGCAGCCGGGCGGCTTCCTCGATCTTCTCTTTCTCGGGCGTGTCGTGAAGCCAGATCCCTTCGGCATTGGGGAACATGAACTTCATCTTGCCCATCGAATTGGCTGGCCCGGGCCGCTGGCGCAGGTTCACCTGCACGCGTCCGGCGGCGACCGCGCGCCAGTCGACCGACATCGGGTCGAGGACGTGTGCGCCCGGCCCAAAATTGTCCACGAGGTCGTAGCCGCGCTTGGTGAAGTAAGCGCGGCCTTCCTTGAGGATCGTCGGGGCGAGCTTGCGTGACGTGATGTCGGGCGGTGAATTCCAGTAAGGGTTGAGCGCGACATAGCGGATGAAGGCGTTCATCATCGGCGTCTGCGCGATCGGGTCGGGACGGCCGGCGACGACCCGCATCGAGTCCACCACGTGCCCATTCTCGTACATGTACAGCCGCGCCGCGGGCGGATTGACGATCACGTAGCGGCCATTGCCCGACGGCAGCGCGCGCGCGCGCTCGAGGTTGAGCTCGAGCAGGCGGCGCTCGGCGTCGTTGCGGTAGAGACGGCTGGCGATCGCCTGCCGCAGCTGGCCATAGATCGGGTTCATCCAGCCGATCTGCTGCACATAATCGGCGAGCGACGACGCCTGCCCCGCCTGGATGAGGAGCGCGGTCGCCGAGGGAGGTTTCGGCTTCAGCTCCGGATCGACATAGATGATGCCGACGCCGGGATCGTGCTTCTGATCCTGGGCATAAGCGACGTATGCGGCGCTCAGCATCATATCCGCGCGCTGCAGCGCGCCCGGACTGCCGCTGGCGGCGTCCTGAACGGCCCGCTGGAGGGCCCGCACATTGTAACGCCTAGGGTTGAGATGATCGGCCTGCGCCGTCGCCAGCAGCTGGATCAGCTGCTGTGCCGCAGTTCCCGACCGCGGCGAGAACCACAGGGGCGCACCCCCGCGCGCGCGGTAGAAATCGGCGATCTCACCGGCCGAGGGAGCCGCTGCTGCAGCAGCCTGGACAGGCGCGAATGAAGCGGCGAAGGGCGATGCCGCTGCAAGGGCCGCGAAGGCCGCGCCGGCGCCAAGCCAGCGCTTCAGCGGCGAACGGCCGCCGGAATTTGTGATCGTGTGCACTTTGTCTCCCACCGGCGCGATCAACGCACAAGTTGCCGTTTCGGCTTATCGCCGTGCGCACCTGAACTGGCAATGTCGCAAAAAGCTTGTGTTGGCAGGAGCTTAGCGCTGCCCAAAAAAGAGCGCCGGCTCGAGGCCGGCGCTCCAGTGTCGCTGTTGGTCCGGTTAGAACCTGCGGTTGATGTGTACGTCACGGACGAAACCGCGATAGTCGACGTCGCAACGGAACGACAGGTCGGCCTGCGCGCCACCGTAGCCGAGCGCACCATAGGCGCCGACGCCGTACGGGCCGTAGCCGTTAGACGCATAGCGCCCGCTGCTCGCGAGACCGCGGATCCGCATGCCATAGCGGGTCGGCGTGCTGCTGGTGATGCCAACCACGCGTCCGCTGTTCATCGGAATGCCGACGAGCGAGCCAAGGATGCTGCCGAGGCTGGTGCGGTTGTACAGGCGGTTCTGAACCGCGGCGGTGCACTGCTGCGCCCCTCCCGACGTATTCATGCCGTAAGCGCCGTAGCCGTTATAGCCGTTGTTGTAGCCGTAGCTGTTGTAGCCGTTTTGATACCCGTAGGTGTTGTAGCCCGGGTAATATTGCGATGCGGCAGGCGCCGCCGCGGTCAGCGCGGCAAGACCGGCAGCACCGGCGAGAAGTTTGATCATGGTACGCATGGCTCGTGTCCTCCTTCCAGACTGGTTGGAGCCTCACCGGTAAAAACGCGCAGCCTGCCCTACGGTTCAGTATTAGTCGCGGGTTCGGACCGAGTCGTCGGGCGCAAATAAACCCTGGATGAACAGCAGCTTGGGGCGCCCGCTACAGCGGGAAGATTTCGTTAACTATGCGCAATAACCCCTCCCTAACTTTGGATAGGGTAGGAGCCGAAATGCAGACCGGCTCGGTGGCCAATCTGCATTGGTGCATGGAGAGTGGACATGGCTAAGTTCCTCAAGCTGATTCGTAACAGCGAGGGTGCGACCGCGATCGAATATGGTCTGATCGCCGCGCTCATCGCCGTTGCCGCCATCGGTGCGATG
>DATDDW010000064.1:0-2024 GCA_036523615.1 Sphingomicrobium sp. | reverse complement strand
CTACGGAATCCCCGTCGCCGCCGCATTCCGCCGCCAGGACGCGATCTGCAACAGCTGCGGGGTCTATGCCGGCCAGCTCGGCTACGGCCCCAACCCCAAGCTCCAGCAGCGCATCCGCGACGCCGACCTCGTCATCGCCGTCGGCGCACGCCTCGGCGAGGCGACCACGGATGGCTACACGCTCATCGCGCCCGACCATCCCGACCAGACGCTGGTCCACGTCCACCCGGACCCCAACGAGCTCGGCCGGGTCTATCATGCCGACCTGCCGATCTGCGCCGACATGGGCGAGTTCGCCGAGATGGTCGACGAGTGGATCGACCCCGACCTCGTCCGTTTCTCCTCCGGCGCGCAGGCGCACAAGGAATGGCTCGAATGGTCCGAGCCCCAGCCGCGGAAAGGCGTAAAGCTCGACCTCGGTCCATGCGTCGCCGCGATGCGCGAAAAGCTTCCGGAAAACACCATCATCTGCAACGGCGCCGGCAATTTCTCCGGCTGGTGGCACCGCTACTGGCGCTACGGGCCGATGCCGACCCAGCTCGCGCCAACGTCGGGCACTATGGGCTATGGCGTTCCCGCTTCAGTAGCCGCGGCGCTGCGGTTCAGGGACCGGCCGGTGGTCGCGGTTGCCGGCGACGGCGACTTCCTGATGAACGGGCAGGAGCTGGCGACCGCCGCGCAGTACGGCGCCGACCTGCTCGTGATCCTCGTCGACAACCAGAGCTACGGAACGATCCGGATGCACCAGGAGCGCGACTATCCCAAGCGGATCAGCGCGACCGAATTGAAAAACCCCGATTTCGCCGCGCTGGCGCGGGCGTACGGCGGCTGGGCGGAAACGGTGGAGACGACCGCCGACTTCGCGCCCGCGCTCGACAAGGCGCTCAAGCGCAAGGGCATTCGCCTGATCCACTGCAAGACCGACATCGAGCAGATCACCAACGCGACGACGATCACCAAGCTGCGCGAAAAATCGAAGCGCTATAGCCCGAAGGGATAGGTCTCGTCCTCGTGCCCGCGGCCGCCGGGCCGCGCCTCCCCCGGCAGAGGAGTGACAGCTTCAGTCTCGTCGAACCAGACATAGCCGTCGAATTGCCGCGGCAGGACCGCCTCGCTGTAATGGCTCCAGCGCTCGGTCTCTGGACGGTAGATGACGCCGATGAAGCGCTCCAAGCGCGGTTCCATCAGCGCGGCCGCGAGGCGCTCGTCGCGCTCGCCCTCGCGCAGGTCGAGGAGGAAGCTCGGCACCTCGCTGTCGTGGCACACGCGCTCGTAGCTTTCGGGCAGCGAGGGCCGGACGCGCTTGATTTCCATCTGCTCGTCCCAGTCATCGGCGGCGGCGACCGTACCCGTGTGCGTGCCGAAGCCGATCAGCCGCGCCTGATGGGCGAACTTCTCCTTGGTCAGCTGGCCGATGTTAATCTCCTCGCGGCGCTGGCCCATGTCGGTGAACGCGGCGTTGCCGATGTGGCTGTTGTGGGCCCAGACGATCGCCTTTGAGTCCGGTCCCTTGGCGTCGAGGATCATGTTCAGGGTCTCGAACATGTGCGTGTCGCGCAGATTCCAGCTCTCGGCTGAACCGTGGTACATCACGCGGTAATAGGCCTCCGCGTCCTTCACGAGCTTCGCATTCGCCGTCGCATCGAGCCACTCGTCGCACTCGGCCGCGAAGCAATCGACCTGCTTCTTGAGCAGGTCCTTGAGCATCTCGACCACGCCGACCTCGCAGCGCGCAAATCCTTCGATCAGCGCGTTGCGGCCGTAGCGCTGCGGCTCGTCGGCCCACGGATCGAGGCAGCCGTAGCGGCGGTGCGCTAGGCGGGCGAGCTCGGGGTCCTCGCGCTCGAGGAACTCGATCACCGCCTGCATCGAGCCGGAGAGGTTGTAGA
This sequence comes from Sphingomicrobium sp., assembly GCA_036523615.1. GTDB lineage: Bacteria > Pseudomonadota > Alphaproteobacteria > Sphingomonadales > Sphingomonadaceae > Sphingomicrobium. The sequence continues at coordinate 135 of DATDDW010000064.1, read as the reverse complement.
GGTCGAGGCCATAGAAGCCGGCCATCTGTTCGTAGGGGCGCGCCTCGTTGTGCTGGTGCATCCAGCGGATGAAGGCGTCGACTTCTCGGTTGCGCCACATCCACGTGGGAAAGCGCTCGAACGCCTTGAGCTCGC
>DATDDW010000063.1:0-1916 GCA_036523615.1 Sphingomicrobium sp. | reverse complement strand
CGGCGATGGCGGTGACCGGCAAGCCGATCCACATCTGACGCGCTAGACCGCCAATCCCGCGTAGGGCAGCGGCTCCTGGGGCCTGTCGCTCCGCGGCGCGAGATCGCGCTGCCACAGGCCCACGCTGGTCCACTCGCCCAGCTTGAACCCGACGCCCTGATAGGTGCCCGACCGGGTGAAGCCGAGCTTCTCGTGGAGGGCGACGCTCGCCTCATTCGGCAAAGCGATCGCGCCGATCGCCGTGACGAAGCCCTGGCGCGTCAGCAGCTCGATCATCGCCGACAGCAGCTCACGACCGAGGCCGCGCCCCCGCGCCTGCTGCGCAAGATAGATGCCCGTCTCGACCGTCCAGCGGTACGCCGGCCGGCGGTGGTAGGGCGAGCTCGCAACGTAGCCGAGTAGCTCGCCCGCCTGCTCTATCACCAGCCATGGGTGCAGCTCGCTTTGCATCCGTGCCGCCATCTCGGCCGTGTCGGGCGCGACTTCCTCGAAGCTGATCCGGCTCTGTTCGACGTACGGTCGGTAAATCGCCGCGATCGCGGCCGCGTCGGCTTCGCTGGCAAGGCGGATCGAGGGGCTCATTCGCCTCGGCCAGATAGCGCACCGCCGCTCCGGCGGTGCGCCAATTGTTCACCGCCTCAGCTGAGCCAGCTCTTGATCAGCCCGAGCAGCCCCACGTCCCTGGGCTTGAGCGTCGCCGGCTCTACCGGCGGGCATTCCAGGCAGCGCGCCTGGATGCTCGGCCCGGAAAGGATCGACTGCACCTCGTTGATCACCGCCGCGAGCTGTTGCTGCGGGCGGCGGGCGAGCATCGCGAAGGCGTCGGTCGGCTGGCCATTGTCGTCGCTCTGCTGCGAGGCGAGAGTCTCAACCAGCTGATCGCGGAAGCTCTTCTTGGGCTCGAGGTAGCGGACGCCGCGCTCGTTGCCGAGGCCGGCGAGCTGCGCCGCCTTGGCGATCGCGTCGCTCATTCCGCCGAACCCGTCGACCAGGCCGATCTGCCGGGCGGCGCCGCCGTCCCACACGCGGCCTTGGGCGATCTGGTCGATCTGCTGCGGGGTCTTGTGGCGCGATGTAGCGACGATGTTGAGGAACCGCACGTACATGGCGTTGACGCCGGTCTGGATCAGCTGGTTGGCCTCGGGCGACGGGCCCTTCAAGAGGTCTGGCTCGCCCGACAGCGGCGTCGTCTTCACGCCGTCGGCGCCGATGCCCAGCTTCTGGAGGCTGCCCTGGAAGCTCGGCAGAACGCCGAACACGCCGATCGAGCCGGTAATCGTCGAAGGCTCGGCATAGATGAAGTTGGCCGGAGTCGAGACCCAATAGCCGCCCGACGCGGCGACGCTGCCCATCGACACGACGACGGGGATCTTCTTCGACTTCGCTTCGAGGATCGCCTGACGGATGCGCTCCGAGGCGAGCACCGAGCCGCCCGGACTGTCGACGCGCACGACCAGCGCCTTGATGCCGTTGCGGATCCCACGCTCGATTTCCTTGGCGATGGTGTCCCCGCCGGCGGTGCCGGGGCCGCTCTTCCCGTCGACGATCATCCCGGCGATGGTGACGACGCCGATCGGCCCGGTCTGCTTATCCTTCACGACGTCGGAGACGTAGGAGGCGAGGGTGATCTTCTTGTACGCCGTCGGGTCGTCGCCTTTCTTCCCGCCGAGCTGCGCCAGACGCTGTTCGAAGGCGGTGCGGTCCCCGATGTGGTCGACGAGGCCGTTAGCCAGCGCCGCTTTCGCCATGTCGCCGCCGGCCGCGGCGACAGCGCCGTTCATGTTCTGCAGGAACAGATCGACATTGGCCTTGGGCCGCGCCTGCTTGACCCCCTGGCGCCAGCTTTCGAGCTCGGCCTGGTCGAGCGCGGTGTAATTCTGCTTCGCCTCGGGCGACATGTCGTTGCGGATGAACGG
>DATDDW010000062.1:0-3985 GCA_036523615.1 Sphingomicrobium sp. | reverse complement strand
GAAGATCGGTTCGATTGGCCGGCACCGGGTTGGCGAAATAGATTTCCCGGCCGGGCTTAAGGGTCGGACTGCTCGCCACACGTGCCCAGAACAAGTCCGGGTCGGTGAACGCCGAATAGAAGACGAAACCTCCGCCGCGCGACTGCCCAACGAGGATGCGGTGCGTCGGGTCAGCCCGCGTGCGGCTCTCGACGGTCGGAACGACTTGTTCGCGAAGAAATCGTTCGAACGCCGGCGCTCCCCCTTCGCTGGGCTTCCCGGAAGCCGGTGAGTAGTCGAAGTGCCGGTGGTTCACCGACGGGTCGAACGAGCCATACGCAATTCCGACCATGATCGCGTCGGGGATCTTGTCGTCGTAGTGGATGAACAGGTGCTCCGGCGCGAGTAGCGGCAACGCTGAATCGCCGTCGAGCAGGTAGACTATCGGATATCGCTGGTTTGGGTGCTCGGCATATCCGTCGGGGTAGCGGATGTAGATGTGGTAAGTCGTCCCACTGCCTGCGGATCTAAGCGGAAAATAGTCGCCCGTGAGCGCCGGGAGGTAATCGAGCGGCTCGTGAACCCTGGGCGGCGTTTGCACCGCGCAGGATGCGAGCAACCAAGCAGTCGCGAGAAATCCGACGCGCCTCATCCGCGGCACGTTACCTAGGGCATTTGGCGAGCGCTAGGCCGCCGGAAGTAGCCGCCGCTCGCCGGCGAGGCGCAGCAGCGCCGCCTGGAGCTTTTCGAACGCGCGCACCTCGATCTGGCGGATTCGCTCGCGGCTGACGCCGTAGACCTGGCTCAGCTCTTCGAGCGTCTTCGGCTCGTCAGCCAGACGCCGTTCCATCAGGATATGCTTCTCGCGGTCGTTGAGGCTTTCGAGCGCGGTGACGAGCAGGTCGTGACGGACCTTGCTCTCCTCATCGTCGGCGAGAAGCTCGTCCTGGAGCGGCCCGGAGTCGACAAGGAAGTCCTGCCACTGGTTCTCGCCGCCTTCGTCGCCCTTGAGGGGGGCATTGAGGCTGGTGTCGCCGCCCATTCCCATGCGGCGGTTCATCGAGATCACCTCGTCCTCGCTGACGCCGAGGTCGGTGGCGATCTTGGTCACGTCCTGAGGCTTCAAATCGCCTTCCTCGAACGCGTCGATCTGGTTCTTCATCCGCCGGAGGTTGAAGAACAGCTTCTTCTGCGCCGCGGTGGTGCCCATTTTGACCAGGCTCCACGAGCGCAGGATGAATTCCTGGATCGAGGCCCTGATCCACCACATGGCGTAAGTGGCGAGCCGGAAGCCGCGGTCCGGCTCGAACTTCTTCACGCCCTGCATCAACCCGATATTGCCCTCCGAGATGAGCTCGCTCACCGGCAGACCGTAGCCGCGATATCCCATGGCGATCTTGGCGACGAGGCGGAGGTGCGAGTTGACCAGCTTGGCCGCGGCCTCGGTGTCGCCATGCTCGCGCCAGCGCTTGGCGAGCATATATTCTTCCTCAGGGCTGAGGATCGGGAATTTCTTGATCTCCGCGAGATAGCGGTTGAGTCCGGCCTCCCCACCGGACGCGGGGAGCGAGACGATCCCTTTATTGTTGGCCATCTATTCGTCTTTCTCCCTTTTCGGGCGCCGTAGCGCCTTCAATCCTATACACCAAGACCGCTCAACAGTTCCTGCATGTCGGCTGGCATGCCGCTCGTGAACGACATCTTGCGTTTCGTTACTGGGTGCGTGAAGCCAAGCTCCGCCGCGTGCAGCGCCTGTCGATGAAATCCAAGCTCCTTCAACAGCTTGCCGTGCGTCTTTCCTGAACGTCCGTAAACCGGGTCACCGATCAGCGGGTGGCCGATCGAGGCCATGTGCACCCGGACCTGGTGGGTGCGGCCCGTTTCGAGCCGGCATTCGACGAGGGCTGCGTCCTTCAGCAGCTGCAGCCGCTTCCAGTGAGTCACGGCGCGCTTGCCGCGGCTGCCCTCGACGATGGCGATCTTCTTGCGGTTGGCCGCCGAGCGGGCAAGGGGCGCGTCGATTACCCCTCCGCTGGTCCTCGGCACGCCCGAGACGATCGCCAGATAGCGCCGGTCAATCGAGTGGGCCGCGAACTGCTTGGCGAGGCCCTCGTGGGCGACATCGGTCTTGGCGACCACCAGCAGGCCCGAGGTGTCCTTGTCGATCCGATGGACGATGCCCGGCCGGGCGACTCCGCCGATGCCCGAGAGCTTTCCCGCGCAGTGATGGAGCAGCGCGTTGACCAGCGTGCCGTCGAGATTGCCCGCCGCGGGGTGGACGACGAGCCCGGCGGGCTTGTCGACGACCAGCAGGTGCTCGTCTTCGAAAACCACCTTCAAGGGAATATTCTGCGGCTCATTGTGCGCGGGCCTGGGTTCGGGGACGGCGACGCGCAGCGCCTCGCCGCCGCGGACCTTCGTGGCTGGATCGCGCACCGCTGTCCCGTGCGCTTCGACGGCGCCGCTGCGGATCAGCGCTTTCAGCCGCTCGCGCGACAGCGTCGGAACCGCCGCGGCGAGCGCGCGGTCGAGCCGCCAGCCGGCGTGGGCGGCCTCGAGCCGCACTTCGATCGTCTGCAGACCCCCCATCTTCCTCGATGAATATGGTTTCGTGACGCTACCGTTCAATGGCGGCAAACTTGCTTCACTTTAGACTCTGCCGCATCAGGCCGGGGCGATGAACCCGGTCGATCTCGCCAGTTTGCTGTGCTCGCGCCTCTGCCACGACTTGATGTCGCCCGTCGGCGCGCTCAACAACGGCATCGAGCTGCTCGCCGACGAGACGGATCCGGAGATGCGCGACAAATGCCTCGAGCTGCTTGCCGAGAGCGCCCGGGCGTCGGCCAACAAGCTCAAGTTCTTCCGCCTCGCCTTCGGTGCCGCCGGCGGCTTCGGCGAGGAGGTCGACACCCACGAAGCCGAGGCCGCGCTCGAAGGGATATTCGGCGCCGAGCGGCGGATCGAGCTCGGCTGGGTCGTCAGCGACGACAAATTACCCAAGGGTGCGGTCAAGCTCTTGCTCAACATGGCGCTGCTTGCCGGGGACGCGCTGGTGCGCGGCGGCAGCCTCGACGTCGGCGCGGAAACGCGGGACGGCGAGATCGAGCTCGCGGTGCGCGCGGAGGGTGCAAGAATCCTTCTCGACCCCGTATTGCGCGAGACATTGGTGACCGGCGGCAGCGGGGGCACAGTCGAGCCTAGGGCGGCCGCCGCCTGGCTCGCGCACAATCTTGCCGCCGAGGCGGGGGGCTCGATTCAACTGTCGGACCCGTCGAGCGAGGTGCTGATGATCGGCGCCGTCGTTCCTCGCGCGACATAGATGGTCGAAGCTGAGCTTACCGGGCTGTTGCCGGCGGACTTCGCCGGGGAGCGCGCTCCGACCATCGTCTACGGCGGCCCGCCGGTACCCGAATGCAGTCAGCGGCACCGCGTCGAGATTCACGACGCTAGGGCACTCCAGGACGGCACCGCCTCGGAAGCGAAGTTCTTCGCCGATCACGGTTTCGTGCTCCTGCCGCACGAAACGGCCGTGAAGGATTGGGATCGCGACGTTCCCTCCATCTATTTCGGTGAAATCAAGTCCATCATCCGCGAGCGGCTGCTGCCGGGAAAACGCCTGGACGTGAAGCAGTGGCCGTCGGTGATCAAGCGGGGCAGCGGCAGGCGCTTCTACGCACAGTTCATCCACACGGATGGACCCTTGTCGCCGGAGCTTTTCGCCAAGAACCTCGCGGCATTCGGAACGCCCCAGATTGAGCGGGGATGGCTGGACGCTTACGCCCACCCAGCGGTCGCCGGACTGATCTCGATCGGCTTCTGGCGCACGATCCACATGCGCCAGCCGCTGCGCCATATGCCGCTCGCCCTGTGCGACCCGAGCAGCATCGAGCGCAGCGACATCTTTCCGGCGGACATGGTGGGCGTCGCCCCCGAGCGCAAAACCACACACCATGCCGCGCTGCGCTTTAACCCAGGGCAGAAGTGGTACTACTACCCCCAGATAACC
>DATDDW010000061.1:0-1548 GCA_036523615.1 Sphingomicrobium sp. | reverse complement strand
CATGGCGCGGCTTAGAGAGGCTGGCTACGAGCCCGTCATGGACGGCATTTAGCGGGTCGCGCTTCGCTTCAGGGTGCGCGTGGAGCGGGCGAAGGGAATCGAACCCTCGTCGTAAGCTTGGGAAGCTTCTGCTCTGCCATTGAGCTACGCCCGCTTCGCGGCGCCGCGTTAGGTCGGCCCCCGGCTCGCGTCAACGCACATGAAAACGCGCTGATCAAAGGAACGCCTCGGCGGCTTCGGCGTTGCTTATGATAAGCAAGCTTACTATATCAGTCGCCAATGGAAACTCTTCCCTTCGAGATCGCCGAGACGGCGCACAGCTTGCGCCGTGCGTTCGACCGCCGCGCCGCGGGACTCGGCGCGACTCGCGCGCAGTGGAAGGTGCTGTTCCGGCTGACCCACACGCCGGGGCTGCGGCAGGTCGACCTCGCCGAGATCCTGGACATCGAGCCGATCAGCCTGTGCCGGATCGTCGACCGTCTTCAGGAGGCGGGGCTGGTCGAGCGGACGCGCGACCCGGACGACCGCCGCGCCTGGCGGCTGCATGTCACCGCAAAGGCCGAACCACTGGTCGAACGCCTCAAGGCTGTTGCGAGCGAGCTGTTCGATGAGGCGTTTGCGGGAATTGGCCCCGACGAAATTGAGAAGATGAGTGAGATGCTCGCGCGAGTGCGTGAGAATGTCGGCCGGGCCGGCTCAAGCGACAGGGCGGTGAACCAATGAACAGAATGCCGACGGAATCGATGACCGGCGCCAAGGCCGAAGCGGCGGAGGCGCCGAAGATCAAGCGGCCGCTTCGCGTTCGCACGCCGAGGAACATCCTCCGGCCGCTCCTCATGCTGCTCGTGCCCGCGCTGCTGCTGATCGGCGGGGGCTATTACTGGCTGGCCAGCGGCGGCAGCGTCTCGACCGACGACGCCCAGGTCAAACAGGACATTGTTTCGGTCAGCGCCCAGGTGAACGGGCCGATAGTCCAGGTTTCGGTCCGCAATGGGACTCGCGTGAAGCGCGGCCAGCTGCTGTTCCGGATCGATCCCGCGCCTTATCGCGTCGCGCTCGAGCAAGCCGAGGCGCAGCTCGCGGCGGCGAGGCTCTCGACCAGCCAGCTGAGAACGCAAGCGGCGGGAACCGGCGCCGACATCATCGGCTCCCAGGCCAATCTCAAGATCAAGCAGAACGCCCTGAACCGCCAGTCGGCGCTGCTGAAGCAGGGCTTCACCACCCGCGCCGACTATGAGGACGCTTACAATGAAGTCCGCACGGCCGAGATGCAGCTGGAGGATGCCAGGGCGCGGGCCGCCACAGCCATGCCGCGATTGCTCCGGGCGAGCAGCCGTCGATCGCCCAGGCCCAGGCTGCGGTAGACAAGGCCCGGCTCGAACTGTCGCGCACGAACGTCGTCGCTCCGATGGACGGGATCGTCGAGAATGCCGACAACCTCCAGGTCGGCCAGATGGCAGTGACCGGCCTCGGAATGCTGTCGCTGGTTCACAGCACCAACGCCTGGGTCGAGGCGAACTTCAAGGAAAAGGACGTCGGCCGGATGGT
>DATDDW010000060.1:0-5116 GCA_036523615.1 Sphingomicrobium sp. | reverse complement strand
TCGCCGCTGGTCCTGCTCGGCCCGGGTGCGTTCCTCGCAGCGCCCGACGGGGCGCTCCATGTCTACGCCGATCTTGCGCGATGGGAGATCCAGCAAAGGCAGCGCCGTGGGGAGATCGCCAACCTCGGCAGCAGCCAGAAGGGGGCAAAGGCGTCACTGCAGTACAAGCGAGCCTTCTTCGTCGACTGGCGGGTGGCCGATGCAATGAAGCGCGCGACGATGGCGCGCTGGGATTATCTGCTCGACACCACTGCACCGCACGATCCGCGGCTTGTCACCGGACCGGCTCTCCGCGAAGCGCTGCGTCATTGCGCGACGCGGCCCTTTCGCACGGTCCCGTTCTTCGATCCCGGACCGTGGGGCGGACAGTGGATGAAGGAGGTCTGCAACCTCGACCAAAGCCAGGCCAACTTCGCCTGGTGTTTCGACTGTGTGCCGGAGGAGAACAGCCTCCGGCTCCGTTTCGGCACTGTCGACATCGAAGTCCCGGCGATCGACCTGGTTTTCGCTGAACCGAAGGCTTTGCTCGGGGAAGCCGTCTATCGCCGCTTCGGCGCGGAATTCCCGATCCGCTTCGACATGCTCGATACCATGGCCGGCGGCAATCTGTCGCTGCAGGTCCATCCCCTGAGCAGCTATATCCAGGAGCAGTTCGGCCTGAGCTACACCCAGGACGAGAGCTACTATGTGCTCGATGCCAAGCCCGGCGCACAAGTCTATCTGGGCTGCAAATCAGGGACCGAACCAGCAGCGATGGAAGCGGCGCTCACCGCCGCGCAAGACGGGCACGGGGGCTTCCCCGATGAGGAATTCGTCGCCCGTTTTCCAGCCAAGGCGCACGATCATTTCCTGATTCCGGCCGGCACGCTACATTGCTCGGGGGCCGACACCATGGTGCTGGAGATCAGTGCGACCCCCTACATCTTCACTTTCAAGCTTTGGGATTGGGAGCGGCTTGGTCTCGATGGACAACCGCGACCGATCAACATCGAGCGTGGCATGGCCAATATCTGTTGGGACCGCGACGAACATTATGTGGCGCAGCATCTGGTCAACCGCATCACCCCCATCGGCGAAGGGCCCGGCTGGCGGGAGGAGAGGACGGGACTCCATGAGGCCGAATTCATCGAAACACGCCGCCACTGGTTCACCGATCGTGTCCCGCATGACACGCGCGGCGTAGAGAATGGCGGTGTTCACGTTCTCAATCTCGTCGCCGGCGACGAGGCGATCGTGGAAAGCCCGGGCGGCGCCTTCGATCCCTTCATCGTCCATTATGCCGAGACATTCATCGTTCCGGCGGCCGTCGGTCGATATACCATCCGCCCGCATGGCCGCGGCGAGGGCCAACAGTGCGCGACGATCAAGGCCTATGTTAGAAGCGACACATGAGCGCCGCCACGCTTCTCGATCTCGACGTGAATGCTCTGCTGGGACGCTTCGATGCGGAAGCGGGCACGCTCACCGGCGCAACGCGGATCGAACGGCGCCTGTCTGATCTCAAAGGCGTTTTTCTCGACGAGACCGCTTTTGCTGCCGCCTGCGCGGAGGGCGATCCACTGGTCTATTCCGTGGAAGCACTCGAACCCGGCGCTGGCAACGGCGATCTCCACTATGGCGTCGGCCTCATCAATCCCGGGCGGATCGGCCGGGAATATTTCATGACCAAGGGCCATCTCCACCGCTGGCGTGAAGCTGCGGAACTCTACATCGGCCTTTCCGGCAAGGGTGTGATGCTGCTGGAAGATGAGGCGAGCGGCGAAAGCCGCATGCTGCCGCTGGAGCCGGGCATGGCCGTCTATGTGCCGGGCCATACCGGCCATCGCACCGCCAATGTCGGGGACAAGCCGCTCGGCTATATCGGCGTTTATCCCGCGCGCGCAGGTCATGACTATGGCGCTTACGCGGTCCGCAATTTCCGCTTCGCGATCGTCGATGAAGGCGGTGAGCCCAGGATGATCAGGAGAGACCCTGCATGACCTTCGTCACCAAGCCGATCCCGCAGGAGAAGCCGCATATTCCGTTCGTCGAACGGCCCTGGGGTGCGTTCAGCCAATACGCCTTCAACGAAAGCTGCACCGTTTCGATGATGACCGTAAATCCGGGGCAGCGTCTCAGCCTGCAGTCGCATACCGGGCGGGCCGAGCTGTGGATCGTCATCGATGACGGTGCGCTGGTTGAGGTCGATGGCGACACACGGCAATGCCAGGCCGGCGACGAAGTCTGGATTCCGGCCAATGCCCGTCATCGGCTCAGCTGTGCCGGCGATCGGCCGGTCCGCGTGCTCGAGATCGCATTCGGCAATTGGCAGCAGGCCGACATCACTCGCTATGCGGACGATTATGCGCGCCCCGAAATCGGGGAGTGAGCTGACGGCGCGGGCGCCGGCCAGTGCCCTGCTCGCGGCGGCGTTGCTCGCGTTGCCGGCGCCAGCGCATTCGTCCCCAGCTACGCCCGACGCGTCGCGCTGGCCGGCGGCGCACCCACGGAACCCTTCGGCCCGCAACGCCGCCGCGGACGAAGCTCTGATCCGACGGATCGTCGCGGGAATGACGCTCGAGCAGAAGGTCGGGCAGATGACCCAGCCCAACATCTGGTCGGTCACTCCGGACGATGTCCGCCGTTACTATCTCGGCTCGGTCCTCAACGGCGGCGGTGCCTGGCCCGGCAACCAGAAACATGCCAGCGTCGCCGACTGGCTGGCGCTGTCGAAGGCCTATTATGACGCGTCGATGTCGACCGACATTGCGGTCAAGATCCCGGTCATCTGGGGAACCGACGCGGTCCACGGGCACAACAATGTCTATGGGGCCACCCTCTACCCGCACAATATCGGTTTGGGCGCCGCACACGATCCGGCGCTAATCGAGCGCATCGGCCGAGCCACTGCGCGGGCGGTCCGCGCGACCGGGATCACCTGGGTGTTCGCGCCGGCCGTTGCGGTGGCGCAGAACCCGCGCTGGGGCCGGTTCTACGAAAGTTGGTCGTCCGATCCCGCGCTCGTCCGCTCCTACGGCGAAGCGATCGTTCGCGGGCTGCAAGGCGACCTTAGGGGCGGCGACGACGTGCTCGCCAATCCCAAGGTCTGGATCGGCGACGGCGGCACCTTCCACGGCAGCGAGCAGGGCGACGTGCGGGCGCCAGAAGCCGAGCTCATCAACGTGCATTCCGCCGGCTTCTATGGCGCGCTGAAGGGCGGCGCCGAGACGGTGATGGCGTCCTATGCCAGCTGGACCGACATCGCGACGGGCCGGGACTGGGGCAAGACCCACGGCAACCGCTACCTCCTGACCGACGTGCTCAAGAAACGGCTCGGCTTCGACGGCTTCGTCGTCTCCGACTGGAACGGCATCGAGCAGATTCCGGGCTGCACCAAGGCGCACTGCCCGCAGGCGATCAACGCCGGGATCGACCTGGTCATGGTTCCCGACGACTGGAAGGAATTCATCGCCAACACCGTGGCCGACGTTAAGAGCGGCGCGATCCCGATGGCGCGCATCGACGATGCCGTGTCGCGGATCCTGCGCGCCAAGCTGCGCGGCAGGCTGTTCGACGCGTCCCCGGCGACGGGACCCCATCCGCCGGCATCGGCCATCAGCGACCCCGCGTCGCGCGCGCTCGCCCGCGTCGCCGTCCGAGAATCGCTGGTGCTGCTCAAGAATGAACGCCGCGCGCTGCCGCTCTCGAGAAGCGGGCGGGTGCTCGTCGTCGGCGCGGGCGCCGACAGCATGGCGGACCAGACCGGCGGCTGGTCGCTGACATGGCAAGGCAGTGACAACAGCAACACAGATTTCCCCAACGGCGAGACGATCCTCGGCGCGATCCGCAAGACGCTGGGACCCGACCAGGTCGATTACAGCCCCGACGGCAAGGGCGTGAACCCCCGGCGCTATCGAGCGATTGTCGCGGTCGCGGCGGAGAATGCTTACGCCGAGGGTGAGGGCGACCTCGGTTTTCCGGCAACGCTGCGCCACACCGCCCACTACCCGGCCGACCTCGCCGCGCTCGAGCGGGTGTCGGGCAAGGGCGTGCCGGTGGTCACGATCCTCCTGTCCGGACGGCCGGTGTCGGCGAACGACCTCATCAACCGCTCCGATGCATTCATCGCCGCGTGGCAGCCCGGCACCGAGGCGCAGGGCATTGCCGATCTCCTGTTCGCCAAGCGCAAGGGCGGGCCGGCGTACGACTTCACTGGCAAGCTGTCGTTCGACTGGCCGGCGGGCGATTGCTTCCGCCGCGGCGAGGCGCCGGGCTTCGCCCGCGGCTACGGCCTCAGCTATCGCCGCCCGGGACGCGTCGCGCGACTACCGGTAGGCCCAGCCATCACCAGCTGCCCAGCGGACTCTGATTAGCCGTCACAACCTATCGATCGGCGATCGGGGACTTGGCGTTGCGGCTCCAAAGGGTTTCGTTTCTGGTCAGCGGCCGCGCCCAGACGCTGATCGAGATGATGTAGACGAGCAGCAGGAGGATCAGGAACATCGCGTGGCGCAGGCCGATATGGTCTCCCAGCCAGCCGATCGCCAGCGGTACCAAGGCCCCGCCGAGGATGCCGGTGCACAAGATGCCGGTGAAGGAGCCATGGTGCTCGGCGACGGAGTTGAGTGCCAGCGCGAAGATGATCGACCACATCACCGACAGCGCGAATCCGCAGAGCGGGAAAGCGACCAGCGCAACCTGCGCCGGGCCGAGCAGCGCGGCCAGCACGCAGCCGACCGCGCCGACGCCGAAGATCCGCAGGACAAGCTGTGAATCGAGCAAGCGCAGGAGCACGAGGCCGAGCATGCAGCCGATCACCATCAGGCCCCAGAACAGGCTGACCTCGTAGGCGCCGGTCGTTTCGGCGGGGACGCGGTGATAGACCAGCAGGAACTGGCCCATCCAGTCGGCAAGCCCTTGCTCGGTCCCGACGTAGGTCACGATGCCGACGAAGAAGAGCAGCACATATTTGTTGCGCAGCAGTTCGCGGTAAGTCTCGAACGACCCCACCCGCTCATCCTCGGCGAGCTCGGCCTTGGGCATGCGCATTCTCGCCGTCAGTGCGATGAAGCACGCGAAGAGCACGCCGGCGCCGGCATAAAACGGCACCCACGGGGGGCCGAACTTGGCGAAGGCC